>NZ_CALMYY010000087.1 GCF_937873725.1 uncultured Dietzia sp. | reverse complement strand
GGGTGGGGGTTCCCCAGGACCGGCGGGGGGGGCACCTCCGCCTGCCCCGGCCCGGCCCCGGAGCGGGGGGCCTGGCGCGCGCGCCGGCGGGAGGCCGCCGGCGGACTCCCCGGGGTCAACCGACTCTACGATCCCGCCGAGCTCTCCCTGGGCGAGCGCGGCGGGGACCTGGTGGCCACGTGCCATCCGGGGTGGCGCTTCTCCGACCCGACGCCGTTCTCCAACCCGATCCCCGGCAACCACGGTCATGAGGTCACGCTGGGGATCCCGTTCTTCGTCGGCGGCGGACACCGGATCGTGCGCCGGGGGCAGGTCGTCGACCGCCCGGTCCGCACGCTGGACGTGGCGCCCACGGTCGCCCGGCTGTTCGGTCTGGACCACGGGGGGATGGACGGGCGCCCGGCGCTCGAGGCGTTCGGCCTCTGACGCCCCGATCCCACGGCCACGCCACCCCCCCCAAAAAAATCCGCTACTCCCCTGTCGCATCCGCCACCCGCTTCCGGGTAGCCGATCGCGCAGGAGAGTAGCGGATTCGGGGGGAGGGGGGAGGGGGTTACTCGGCTGCGGCCGGCTCGGCCTGCCCGCGCTGCACCGGCGTGGCGTCGATCCCCGACTCCTTGCGCTGCTGCGGGGTGATCGCCGCGGGCGCGTCGGTCAGCGGGTCCACCCCGCCGCCGGACTTGGGGAAGGCGATCACGTCGCGGATCGACTCGGTCCCGGCGAGCAGCGCGCAGATGCGGTCCCAGCCGAACGCGATGCCGCCGTGCGGCGGGGCGCCGTAGGAGAAGGCGTCGAGTAGGAAGCCGAACTTCTCCTGCGCCTCCTCCTGCGAGATTCCCATGACGCCGAAGACGCGCTCCTGCACGTCCTTGCGGTGGATGCGGATCGACCCGCCGCCGATCTCGTTGCCGTTGCACACGATGTCGTAGGCGTACGCCAGCGCCGAGCCCGGATCGGTGTCGAAGGTGTCGAGGTGCTCGGGCTTGGGCGAGGTGAAGGCGTGGTGCACGGCGGTCCACGCCCCCGAGCCCACCGCGACGTCCCCGGCGGCGGTCGCGTCGTCGGCCGGCTCGAACATCGGCGCGTCGACGACCCAGGTGAACGCCCACTTCGCCGGGTCGATGAGGCCGAGCTTGTCGGCGATCTCGCCCCGGGCGGCGCCGAGCAGCGCGCGCGTGGTCTTGACGCCACCGGCGCCGAAGAAGATGCAGTCCCCCGGCTCGGCCCCGACGTGCGCGGCGATCCCGGCGCGCTCGGCCTCCGACAGGTTCTTGGCGACCGGACCGCCGAGCTCGCCGTCCTCCCCCACGAGGATGTACGCCAGGCCCTTGGCGCCGCGCTGCTTGGCCCACTCCTGCCAGGCGTCGAGCTGACGGCGGGGCTGCGACGCCCCGCCCGTCATCACGACCGCCCCGACGTAGGGCGCCTTGAACACCCGGAACGGGGTGTCGGCGAAGAACTCGGTGCACTCGACCAGCTCGATGTCGAAGCGCAGGTCCGGCTTGTCGGAGCCGAAGCGGCGCATCGCCTCGGCGTAGGTCATCCGCGGGATCGGCGTGGAGATCTGCTGCCCGGCGGTGGCCCACACGTCGGTGAGGATCTCCTCGGCGACGGCGATCACGTCATCCTGGTCGACGAAGCTCATCTCCACGTCGAGCTGCGTGAACTCCGGCTGACGGTCGGCGCGGAAGTCCTCGTCCCGGTAGCAACGGGCGAGCTGGTAGTACCGCTCCATGCCGGCCACCATGAGCAGCTGCTTGAACAGCTGCGGCGACTGCGGCAGGGCGTAGAACGTGCCCGGCTGGAGGCGGGCGGGCACCAGGAAGTCGCGGGCCCCCTCGGGGGTCGACCGGGTCAGGGTCGGGGTCTCGATCTCCACGAAGTCGTGCCGGGCCATCACCGCGCGGGCGGCGGCGTTGACCTTGGACCGCAGGCGCAGGGCGGAGCCGGGGCCCTCGCGGCGCAGGTCGAGGTAGCGGTGACGCAGCCGCGCCTCCTCGCCCACCTCGTCGTCGAGCTGGAACGGCAGGGCCGCGGCCTCACCGAGCACCTCGAACGAGACGACGTCGACCTCCACCTCGCCGGAGGCGAGGGCGGGGTTCTCGGATCCCTCGGGCCGGCGGTCGACGACCCCGGTGACGGACACGCAGAACTCGTTGCGCAGGCGGTGCGCCCGCCCGGCGATCTCCTCGGAGCGGAACACCACCTGACAGACGCCGGTGGAGTCGCGGAGGTCGACAAAGATGACGCCGCCGTGATCCCGGCGGCGCGCCACCCAGCCGGCCAGGGTGACGGTGTCCCCCGCGTCGGCGGCTCGGAGTCGGCCGGCGGAATGGGTGCGCAGCACTGCGGTGGTCCTCTCGTGGGAAACAGGTGGTGGTCTGCGAGCGACTGTCGGACCCACCGCGATCGTCACGCGGTCGGTCCCGGGCTCTGACGATGCACAGTCTACGTCCACCGGTGGCCGATCCCGGTGTCGGCTGCGGCTGCCGTCCGGGGGCGAATACAGTGACCCCTACGACGCGGCGGACCGGCATACCCGGGTGAACCGGCGACCGCGTGGACGAGAGGGCGGCGGTCATGACTTTTCGGCAGGGCGGGAAGCTGGACACCAGCGGGGTCTCGGGCGGCGGGAGCGGAGGCCGGGGTGGACGCCGGGGGATGGCGGTCGGCGGCGGTGTCGGCGGCCTCGTCGTCGTCCTCATCGCGCTCTTCCTGGGCGTCGATCCGGGCCAGCTCGGCCTGGAGGCCGGGCCGACGGGTGACCAGGGGCAGCAGACCGGCTCCGCGCAGCAGTTCCAGGCCCACATCGACCAGTGCGACCTCGAGCAGGCGAACTCCGACACGATCTGCCGGATCGTCGCCACCACCGAGAGCCTCGAGGACGTCTGGACCACCCAGCTCCCCGACCAGGCCGGGATGCGGTGGGTCCAGCCGCACACGAACATCTTCACCGGGGCGATCGACACCGGCTGCGGCGCCGCGTCCTCCGACATCGGGCCGTTCTACTGCCCGGCCGACCAGAACGTCTACATCGACCCCGCGTTCTTCGACGAGGTCCTGGTCCGCCAGCTCGGCGCCTCCCCGAGCGGCGCGGCGCAGATGTACGTGGTCGCGCACGAGTTCGGGCACCACCTCCAGACCATGCTCGGCGACATCCGCAGGTCCCAGCGGGACCCCGCGGGCCCCTCGTCGGGCGCCGTGCGGGTGGAGCTGCAGGCCGACTGCTACGCCGGGCTGTGGGCGCACTACGCCACCACGACCCCGGCCCCCGGCGGCGAGTTGCCGCTCCTGGAGAGCCTGACGCAGCGGGACGTGGACGCGATCGTCCAGACCGCCGAGGCCATCGGCGACGACCACATCCAGAAGTCCGGCGGCGCGCGCGTCGACCCGGGGTCGTGGACCCACGGCTCGTCCGAGATGCGACGGCAGTGGTTCCTCACCGGCTACGAGCAGGGGTCGATGCAGGCCTGCGACACCTTCCGCGGCCAGCTGTAGCGGCTCAGGGGGCGAGGATGCCGGCGACGTGGCCGACCACCGAGTCCAGCGGGACCGGGTGCTGCTCGCCGGTGGCCATCGTCTTGACGATGGCGGTGCCGGCGGCCAGTTCGTCCTCGCCGACGACGACGGTGATCGCCGCCCCGGACCGGTCCGCGGCCTTGAAGGCGCCCTTCATGCCGCGGTCCCCGTAGGCCATGTCGGCCCGTAGGCCCGCGCGGCGGAAGGCGGCGAGCACGGGCACGAGCGCGGCCTTGGCCGGCGCGCCGAGCGCGACGCCGTACACGTCCACGCGACCACCCGCGGCGGGGTCGATCCCCTCGGCCTGCAGGGCGAGCATCGTGCGGTCGACCCCGATGCCGAACCCGATCCCCGACAGCGCCTGACCCCCGAGCTGCTCCATCAATCCGTCGTAGCGGCCGCCTCCGCCGATGCCGGACTGGGCGCCGAGGCCGTCGTGCACGAACTCGAACGTGGTCTTGGTGTAGTAGTCCAGGCCCCGGACCATCCGGGGGTTGACCTCGTAGGCCACGCCCAGCGCGTCGAGGTGCGACCTCACCTCCGCGAAGTGCGCGGCGCTCTCCTCGGAGAGGTGGTCGACCATGAGGGGCGCGTCCTCCAGCTGCGCGCGGACCTCCGGGCGCTTGTCGTCGAGGACGCGGAGCGGGTTGAGCCGCGCGCGGTCCCGGGTGGCCTCGTCGAGGTCGAGTCCGGCGAGGTAGTCCTGCAGCCGCTCCCGGTAGGCGGGTCGGCAGGAGTCGTCCCCCAGCGAGGTGAGCTCGAGCCGGAATCCGGTGAGGCCGAGGGCGCGGAACGCCTCGTCGGCCACGGCGATCACCTCGGCGTCCAGGGCGGGGTCGTCGATCCCGATGGCCTCGATGCCGACCTGCTGCAGCTGCCGGTACCGCCCGGCCTGGGGGCGTTCGTACCGGAAGAACGGGCCGGCGTAGCAGAGCTTGACCGGCAGCTGCCCCCTGTCCAGCCCGTGCTCGATCACCGAGCGCATGACGCCGGCGGTGCCCTCGGGGCGGAGGGTGACGCTCCGGCCGCCGCGGTCGGAGAACGAGTACATCTCCTTGGACACGACGTCGGTCGACTCCCCCACCCCGCGGGCGAACAGGGCCGTGTCCTCGAAGATCGGTAGTTCGATGTGCGCGTACCCCGCCCGGCGGGCGGCGGAGGTGATCGCGTCCCGGACGGCCACGAACCCGGCCGACGCCGGGGGGACGTAGTCGGGAACGCCCTTGGGTGCCTTGAGCGCGGTCTTCTTCTCGGTGCCGGTCACGTGTGGGAGGTCCTTGTCGTGTCGAGGGGTGGTGCGGGCGGCGGGCTGCCTACAGGTCGCGGAGGAACGGGTTGGCCCGGCGTTCGCGCCCGATCGTGGTCGAGGGGCCGTGCCCGGGGAGCACCACCGCGTCGTCGTCCAGGACCAGGAACTTCTTGGAGATCGACTGCATGAGGACCTCGGTGTCCCCGGCGGGGAGGTCGGTGCGACCCACGCCGTCCTGGAACAGGACGTCGCCACCGAGGAGCACCGTCCGCGGTCCCTCCTCGGTCGGGACCGTGATCCGGAACGACACCGAGCCCGGGCTGTGGCCCGGCACGTGGTCGACGTCGAAGGACATCGACCCCAAGCGGAGGGTGTCCCCGTCGAACACCTCGATCACCTGGGCGGGCTCGACGAACTCGACGCCCTTGAGCATGGCCGACAGGTCCAGCGACAGCCCCTTGGCGGGGTCGGCCAGCATCGCCCGGTCGTCCGGGTGGATGTAGGCGGGCACCCCGTAGTGGTCGGCGACCTTCTGGGCGTTCCAGATGTGGTCCAGGTGGCCGTGGGTCAGCAGGACCGCGCGGGGGCGCAGACCGGCCTCGGAGATCTCTTTGCGCACCTGCGCCTCCGCGTCCTGACCCGGGTCCACGACCACGCAGTCCCCCGCGTCGTCGGACACGATGTAGCAGTTGGTCTGGAACATCCCCGCCGGGAACCCCACTATCCGCATGCCCCGTACTCCCTTCCTCGATCGCCCACGAAGTCCGCCGATACGCACCGGGCCGACTGGCCCCAACACCGGAGTGGTGTGCGGGCCTGTCGGCCCGACCTGGTAGACAAGGATCCTGGGCTGGACCGCGGTGGGTCACTATCGTGAGCTCCCGCCGCGGCTTCAGCCGACTGTTCCAGCCTAGTCCAGGTACCCAGGAGGGTCAGTGTCCACCAACCAAGAACGCCGAGCAGAGGCGCGCCAGCGCCTGCGCGAGCAGATGGAGGCGCAGGCCCGTCGCGAGAAGCAGCTGAAGATCGCCGCCGCGTCGATCGTGGTCGCGGTCCTCGCGGGCATCGTGGGCGTCGTCGTCTGGATGAAGGCGGAGGAGAACCGCGCCGAGGAGTACGCGGCGAACTGGGTGACGTGTGAGTATCCGGTCGACACGACGACCCCGGAGAAGCTCGACCCGGCGGAGTTCAAGGACCAGGGCGAGGACGTCGTGGCCGAGGTGCGCAAGTTCAACGCACAGATCGACACGGTCGAGAAGACCAAGCGGGACGCCGAGCCCCCGACCGGGGACCAGCCCCGTAGGGGCACCGCGGAGATCGCCGTCACGACCGACCGCGGAGAGATCCCCCTCACCCTCGACCGTGCCGGTGCCCCCTGCAACGTCGCGAGCTTCGTCCATCTGGCGGAGCAGAACTTCTTCGACGACTCGCAGTGCCATCGCCTGACGGTGTCCGAGAAGGGCCCGGGACTGTCGGTGCTGCAGTGCGGCGACCCGACCGGGACGGGCCTGTCCGGCCCCGGGTACTCGGTGGTGGACGAGCCCCCCACGGACCTCGCCGTGGCCGAGGACGGCTCGGGCTCGACGATCTACCCCCGCGGCACGGTGGCCATGGCCAAGTCCCAGGCACCGAACAGCGCCGGGAGCCAGTTCTTCCTGGTCTACGCGGACTCGACGCTGCCGCCCGAGTACACGGTCATGGGCACGATCGGTGAGCCCGGCCTCAAGGTGCTCGACGACATCGCCAAGACCGGCGTGAAGAGCGACGACCAGGCGAACCCCGACAACCAGGTCCCCAAGCGCCCGATCACCATCGAGAGCGTGGCCGTGACCGCCCAGTCGGGCCTGCCCGAGCAGTGACCCCGGCGGCCGGGAACCCGGCCCGCCGGGGGTCGGGTTCCCTCAGTTCGAGGTGACCCGGTTCACGTCGAAGACCCCCTCGACCCGCCGGACGGCCTGGAGCACGTGTCCGAGGTGCTTGGGATCGGCCATCTCGAACGTGAACCGCGAGATCGCCACCCGGTCGTCCCCGGCCGTCTGGACCGAGGCGGAGAGGATGTTGACCTTCTCGTCGGCCAGCACCTTGGTGACATCGGACAGCAGGCGATGCCGGTCGAGGGCCTCGACCTGGATGGCGACCAGGAAGATCGCGCCCGGTTGTGGGGCCCATTCCACCTTGACGAGACGCTCCGGCTCGCGGTGGAGGTCGGTCGCGTTGGTGCAGTCGGTCCGGTGGACGCTGACCGTGCCCCCGCGGGTGATGAACCCCAGCACCGCGTCCCCGGGGACCGGGGTGCAACAGCGCGCGAGCTTGGCGTGCACGTCTTCCACGCCACCGACCAGCACGCCGGCACCCGCCGGTGCGGGACGGTGCGAGGTGAAGCTCTTGTCCCTCGACCTGTCCGCGAGCTCCTCCGTGACCTCGTCCACGCCCCCGTGGGCGGCGACGAGCCGGCCGACGACGGTCTTGGCCGAGACGTGGTTCTCACCGATCGCGGTGTACAGGGCCGTGACGTCGGCAAACCCCAGCTCGCGGGCCACGCCCGCGATCGATTCGTTGGAGAAGACCCGGTGGACGGGCACGCCGCCGCGCCGGACCTCCCGCGTGATGAGGTCCTTGCCCCGCTCGAGGGCCTCCCCGCGCCGCTCCTTGGCGAACCACTGGCGGATCGAGCTCCTGGCCCGGCCGGACACGGCGAAGTTCTGCCAGTCCAGGCTCGGTCCGGCGTTGGGGTCCTTGGAGGTGAAGACCTCCACCACCTCGCCGTTCTCCAGCGGCCTCTCGAGGGCGACCAGCTTGCCGTTGACACGGGCGCCGATGCACCGGTGGCCGACCTCCGTGTGGACGGCGTAGGCGAAGTCGACCGGCGTGGCCCCGACGGGCAGGTTGACCACGTCGCCCTTCGGCGTGAAGACGAAGATCTCCTTGCTCGTCATCTCGAAGCGGAGGGAGTCGAGGAACTCCCCCGGGTCGGCCGCCTCGCGCTGCCAGCTGAGCAACTGGCGCATCCAGGCCATCTCGTCGACCTCGGACGGGTCGCCGTGGTGCTTGCCGCGGGTCTCCTTGTACCGCCAGTGCGCGGCGATCCCGTACTCGGCGTTGCGATGCATCTCGTGCGTCCGGATCTGGATCTCCAGCGGCTTGCCGTCGGGACCGATCACCGTGGTGTGCAGCGAGCGGTAGACGCCGAACCGGGGTTGGGCGATGTAGTCCTTGAACCGTCCGGGCATCGGTTTCCACGTGGAGTGCACGACCCCGATCGCCGCGTAGCAGTCCCGGACGTCCTCGCACAGGATCCGGATCCCCACCAGGTCGTGGATCTCGTCGAACTCGCGGCCCCGGACGATCATCTTCTGATAGATCGACCAGTAGTGCTTGGGCCGCCCCTCGACCCTGGCCTGGATGTGCGCCTTCTCGAGGTCGGTCCTGACCCGGTGGATCACGGTGCCGAGGTAGACGTCGCGGCTGGGCGCCCGGTCCGCGACCAGGCGGACGATCTCCTGGTACTTCTTCGGCTCGAGGATCGCGAACGCCAGATCCTCGAGTTCCCACTTCACGGTGGCCATGCCGAGCCGGTGCGCCAGGGGGGCTATCACCTCGAGGGTCTCGCGGGCCTTCTTGACCTGCTTCTCCGGGGGCAGGAAGCGCATGGTCCGCATGTTGTGCAGCCGGTCGGCCACCTTGATCACCAGGACGCGCGGATCGTGCGCCATCGCGATGATCATCTTGCGGATGGTCTCGGCCTCGGCGGCCTCGCCGAAGTCCACCTTGTCGAGTTTGGTCACGCCGCCCACGAGGTGGGCCACCTCGCCCCCGAAGTCCGACTCGAGGGTCTCGAGCGAGTAGTCGGTGTCCTCCACCGTGTCGTGGAGCAACGCCGCGACGAGCGTGGTGGTGTCCATCCCCATCTCGGCGCAGATGGTGGCCACGGCGAGAGGATGGGTGATGTACGGGTCCCCGGACTTGCGGTAGACGCCGTCGTGCTGCCGCTCGGCGAGGGCGTACGCCCGGGCCAGGAGGCCGACGTCGGCCTTCGGGTGGTGGATCCGGTGCACGCGCAGCAGCGGCTCCAGGACGGCCGGGGTCGACGTCACCGTGAGCCCGGAGGTCAGGCGCCGGGCCCAGCGGGCGCGCACCCGCCGGCCGGCCGACGGCCTCGTGCCCGGGATGACGGGGAGTGGCTGGGTGCTCGGCTGGGCGTTCGACCGGGCGTTCGGCTGGGGCTGCGGGTGCTGCCCGCGCCCGGTGTCCGTGCCGGCGCCGGCGTCCCCGGCGGGATCGTGCCGCTGCGTCATTCCGGCTCCTCCCTCCAGGTCATCACCGTCGACGACGGCGGCCGGTCACGCGACCGTGAGGCAGGTCAGCGGTGTGTCGGCGAGTCTATCCCGACCCCCAAGGCCGGGGACCTCCAGAACGACGGACAGTCCCACGACGACCGCACCGCAGTCGTCCAGCAGTCCCACCGCGGCACCGAGGGTGCCGCCGGTGGCCAGGACGTCGTCGACGACGAGGACCCGCTTCCCGCGGAGGTCGAGGCCGTCCGCCGGTAGTTCGAGGGTGGCGGCGCCGTACTCGAGCTCGTACGACCTCGAATGCACGGGGGGCGGGAGTTTGCCGGCCTTCCGGATGGCCAGCACCCCGGTGTGGAGGCGGACGGCCACCGCCCCGGCCAGCAGGAAGCCCCGGGCATCGAGCCCGGCGACGTAGTCGACCGTGCCGATCTCGTGGCCCGAGAGGAGACCCCTGACCACGGCGTCGAAGCCGTCGGGGTCGGCGAGGACCGGCGTGAGGTCGCAGAACTGGACCCCGGACGAGGGGAAGTCCTCCACCCGCCTCATGAGCTTATCCACCACGGCGTTGATCGCCGGGGGGACCTCGGTGGTCGGTGCGTCGGTCATGCGGTGGCCTCTGCCTTCTCGCGTCGGGCCAGGACCTTGGCCGTCTGGCGCCTGATGTCGGGATCGCGTTCCTTGAGCGACACCAGCAGGGGTGTGGCGAGGAAGATCGAGGAGAACGTGCCGGTGACGATGCCCACCATCTGCACCAGCGCGAGGTCCTTGAGCGTGCCGACGCCGAGGATCCACACCGCGATCACGACCAGGGACAGCAGGGGCAGGATCCCGATGATGGTGGTGTGGATGGACCGCATCAGAGTCTGGTTGACACCGAGATTGGCCTCTTCCGCGTAGGTGCGCCTGGCCGTGTGTTTGAGACCCCTCGTGTTCTCCTCGACCTTGTCGAACACGATCACCGTGTCGTACAGGGAGAAGCCCAGGATCGTGAGGAGCCCGATCACGGTGGCGGGAGTGACCTCGAAGCCGACGAGCGAGTAGACCCCCGCCGTGGTCACCACGTCGAACAGCAGGGCGACGATGGCGGCCGTCGCCATCCGCCACTCGAACCGGAAGGCGATGTAGCCGAAGACGATCACGAGGAACACACCCAGCGCGATCAGGGCCTTCTCGGTGACCTGGCCGCCCCAGCTCTCGCTCCGGGCGGAGTCGCCGATCGCCTCGACGGAGGTCGTCCCGTCGGACGTGACCGGCTGGAACTCCTCGTAGAGGGCGTTCTTGGCCGCGCGGATCTCGTCGCTGGTGAGGAATCGGGTCTCGACCTCGACGATCCGTGCCGCTCCCGCGCCGACGATCTGGACCATCTGCGGTTGTTCGCCGACCGACTCCTCGATCACGGCGGCCACGCGGTCCTTGTCGACGTCGCCGGCCGGCATCGTCAGCTTGGTTCCGCCGGTGAAGTCGATGCCGAAGCTGAAGCCGCGGAAGAGGATGCTCGCGAGGCATACCGCGACGATCACGGTGGTGAGGACGTAGAACCTCCGGCGGTTGGGGACGATCCCGAACGCCCCGGTCCCGGTGTAGAGCCGGGTGAACAGGCTGTCCCGCTGCACGGTGGGCGACGCACCGTCCTCGGGGGCGGTGGTGGTCGGAGTGCTCATCGGCCCTCCTCCTCATCGGTGGCGGGACGGTCCGGTCGGGGCGCTGTCGCGGCGGCGCCGCCGGGACCGGAGATGGTGGCGGAGACGCCGCGCTCACGGATCGGCTCGGTCTCCTTCTCCGCCTTCTGGTCGAGTCGGCGCTGTTCGGCGGCGGCCGCCTGCAGGGTCTCCATGCGGCCCATCCCGTTGGCCCACGTCTTGGCGAACAGTGGTTTGGTCGAGGCCAGGTAGACGAGCGGCCAGGTCACGGTGAACGCCACGAAGACGTCCGTGACCGTGGTCAGACCCAGGGTGAACGCGAATCCGCGGACCTCGCCGCTGGCCAGGAGGTAGAGGACCACCGCGCCGATGAGGCTCACCATGTTGCCGGTGACGATGGTGCGGCTGGCGCTCTTCCATGCTCGTGGGACGGCGGATCTGAATCTATGACCGTCCCGGAGTTCGTCCTTGATCCGCTCGAAGAACACCACGTAGGAGTCGGCGGTCATGCCGATGCCGATCACGAGGCCGGCGATGCCCGCCAGGTCGAGGCTGTAGTCGACGGTGTATCCGAGGAAGACCAGCGTGACGTAGGTGAGGAGGAAGGACAGCGCCAGCGAGAAGAACGCGAGCACGCCGAGCAGTCGGTAGTAGAAGGCCGAGTAGGCCAGCACCAACAGGAAACCGATCGCACCGGCGAGCAGTCCCGCCTCCAGGGAGGCCAGTCCGAGCGAGGCGGGGACGTTGTCGACGTTCGGGTCCTCGAAGGAGATGGGCAGCGCGCCGTAGCGCAGGTTGGCGGCCAGCGACGCCGCCTCGTCCATGGTGAAGCTACCGGTGATCGACGTGGCCGAGCCGACGGGCGTGACTCCCTGGACCACGGGCGCGCTGATGACCGATCCGTCGAGGAGGATCGCGATCTGACGCTGGAGATTCTCCTGGGTCAGGCGGGACCAGGTGGCGCTGCCCTGCTCGCCGGGGCCGGCGGTGAACCGGAAGGAGACCTCGTTCTGTCCGGCCTGCTGGCTGAACCCGGAACTCACCGAGTCCTTGACGATCTGTTGACCGTCCAGGCGCTTGCCGTCCTCCGGCTCGCCGTTGAGCAGCGGAACCGGGCCGAGGACGTACTTCGCGCCCTCGCCGCAGGCGATGAGCGCCTGGGACTGGTCGTCGAAGCCGGCCAGGACGTCGCGCTCGGGGCAGCGGAACGTCGCCAGGGTCTCGGTGAGCACGGCAGGATCGCCCTGGCGGATCGCACGGGCCTCCTCGACCGCCGCGGCCACCGCCTCGCGGTCACCCTTGTCCGCCGGCACGGGCTCCACGTCGCCCTCGGTCACCGGCTGCACCTGGAGCACCGGCCGGATCGTCAGCTGCGACGTGGTCCCGAGGTCACGGGCCTGGCTGGAGTCCTCGCCGGGAACCGTGAGAACGATGTTGCTGCCCTCGATCACGACGCTCGTCCCGGCCACCCCCAGGCCGTCGACCCGGTCCCGGATGATGTCC
Source organism: uncultured Dietzia sp. (assembly GCF_937873725.1). Classification (GTDB taxonomy): domain Bacteria; phylum Actinomycetota; class Actinomycetes; order Mycobacteriales; family Mycobacteriaceae; genus Dietzia. Next base: position 7,930 of record NZ_CALMYY010000087.1, on the reverse strand, counting down.
TGGGCCAGCCGCAGGTCCGCCTCGTCGGGCTGCCCCTTGGGGATCAGCGTGACTCTCGTCCCGCCCTGGAGGTCGATGCCGAGTTTGGGTGTCAGTCCCCTGTCCGCCACCGCGAAGGCGGCCAGGAAGAGGACGAACAGCACCAGGAGGAAGGCGGACAGCAGAGCCCATGGTCTGGGTCGGGCGTCGACGCCTCGAGAACGAACTGGTGACACAGGTGATCTCTCTCGGTCTCTTGAGGAGCCTCCGGCTGGACGGCTCCATCACACTACTCGCCGGTCGTTGACTACAGAGAACCCGAGGCGTCCGTCCCCGGGGCCGGGCCGGGGGCGGTCCCCGGATCGGTCCCGTCGTCGAGGCGCTCCCGGATCACGCGGCGGTCCCACGTGGTCCGGACCCCGGGGGCGATCTCCAGGACCAGCGCCTCCTCGCCGATCGAGGCGATCGTGCCGTGCAGGCCGGAGGTCGTGAGGACGCGGTCGCCCACGGCGAGCGAGTCCTGCATGTCCTGCAGCGCCTTCATCGCCTTCCGCTGCTTGGTGCTCTGCAGGACCATGAGCGCGACGAGCGCGATGATCATCAGGGGAAGCAGTAGTTCCAGTCCCATGCGGGTCCTCCTGGTTCGGGACCCCCGGGTCGGGTCCGGGATTCGGCCGGTCTCGTTCGAGGATGCCAGCACCGGCGTCAGGCGCGCGCCCCGGGTCGGGGGTCGATCTCGACCGGCAGCACCGGGTCCGACGCCGTCGTGGCGGGACGGCGCAGTCCGAGGTGGTCCCACGCCGCGGCGGTGGCCACCCTTCCGCGGGGCGTCCTGGCGAGCAGTCCGGCCCGGACGAGGAAGGGTTCACACACCTCCTCGAGGGTCGTGGACTCCTCCCCGACCGCCACCGCGAGCGTGCTCAGGCCCACCGGGCCGCCCTCGTGCTGGATGAGCAGCGCGCGCAGCACCGCTCGGTCCAACCGGTCCAGCCCCAACCCGTCCACCTCGTAGACCTCCAGCGCCGCCCTCGCGACGGGCACCGTGATCCGACCGTCGGCGCGGACCTCGGCGAAGTCCCTCACCCGCCGGAGCAGGCGGTTCGCGATCCGGGGCGTCCCCCGGGAGCGACCGGCGATCTCGAGTGCCGCGTCCTCCTCCACGGGGATCGCGAGGATCTCGGCGGCCCGGGTCACGATCCGCGCCAGATCCGCGTCGGAGTAGAAGTCCATGTGGGCGGTGAAGCCGAACCGGTCCCGGAGCGGACCGGTGAGCGCACCGGATCGGGTGGTGGCTCCCACCAGCGTGAACGGTGCGATCTCGAGCGGGATGGAGGTGGCCCCCGGACCCTTGCCCACCATGATGTCGATCCGGAAGTCCTCCATGGCGAGGTAGAGCATCTCCTCCGCCGGCCGCGCGATCCGATGGATCTCATCGATGAACAGCACGTCCCCCTCGATGAGGTTGGAGAGCATGGCGGCGAGGTCGCCCGGCCGTTCGAGCGCGGGCCCGGAGGTGATCCGCAGGGAGCCGCCGAGCTCGGCGGCCACGATCATCGCGAGGCTGGTCTTTCCCAGTCCCGGCGGCCCGGAGAACAGGAGGTGGTCCGGGACCACACCGCGGCGGGTCGCGGCGGTGAGGACCAGGTCGAGCTGCTCGCGGACCGTCTCCTGGCCGATGAACTCCCCCAGGTTCCGGGGGCGCAGTGCCCCCTCGACGTCGGAGTCGAAGGGGGTCACGGCCGCGGAGAGCTCCGCGGCCGGACCGCCGGCGTCGTCCGGGGCGGGCTCGCCGGAGCCGAACGGTCCCGCCATCAGCGCTTCCCGAGCGAGCGCAGGGCCAGCCGGAGGGCCTCGGCCGGACCGAGGTCGGGGTCGGACGCCAGGACCGCGGTGGCGGTCTTCTCGGCCTCAGCGGCGGGAAAGCCCAGCCCCTCCAGGGCCTGGGCGACCTCCGCCGCGGCCGGCATCGACGCGGCCCCGCCGGCCGTGCCCGCACCGCCGACGCCGACGCCGACGACCGGTCCGACCTTGTCCTTGAGCTCGAGCACCATCCTCTCGGCCGTCCGCTTCCCCACTCCGGGAACCCGGGTCAGGGCCTTGACGTCCTCGGTGCCGAGCGCCCTGACCAGCTCGTCGGGCTCGAGCGTGGCGAGGATCGCCAGCGCGAGCCGCGGGCCGACACCGGACACGGTCTGGACGGTGAGGAAGAGCGTCCTGGCCTCCGGGGAGTCGAAGCCGTAGAGCGTGAGCGAGTCCTCCCTCACCACCAGTTCGGTGTGCAGCATCCCCTGGGAGCCCCGCCGCAGACCGGCGAGTGCGGCGGGGGTGGCGTGCACGAGCACGCCGACCCCACCCGTCTCCAGCACGCAGCGGTCGAGGCCGATCTCGGCCACGGTCCCCCGGATCGAGGCGATCACCAGCGCACTCCCTTCGCTCGAGCCATCGCCCGGGCCGCGGCCCGGGCGCGTTCCTGATCCGCCGCCGATCCGCCCCCGCGCACCCGGTCGGACGCCGCCGTGTCCCGCGCGGCGGCGACCTTCGCCTCGAACCCGGCGCGGGAGCGCGCCACGTGGGCGTCGAGCGAGGCCACGCGCCCCTGCATGGGCGCCCGCCAGCTGTGGCACACGGCGAGCGCGAGGGCGTCGGCCGCGTCCGCCGGGCTGGGGGGCTTCTGCAGGCCGAGGATCCGGGTGATCATCAGGGTCATCTGCTTCTTGTCCGCGCGCCCGCTGCCGGTGATGGCCGCCTTGACCTCGGAGGGCGTGTGGAAGGCCACCGGGATGTCGCGATAGGCGGCGGCCAGTGCCACGACGCCGGCGGCCTGGGCCGTGCCCATGGCGGTGGAGACCTGGTTCTGGGCGAAGACCCGCTCGATGGCCACCACGTCCGGTGCATGGATCGCCATCCACTCGTCGGCCACCTCGTGAACCGCCCGCAGGCGGCGTTCGAGCGGCTCGTCGGCCGTCGTCCGCACCACGTCCACGTCCAGGGCGGTGACCGCGCGCCCCGGTGCCGTCTCGATCAGCGCGAGACCACACCGGGTGAGCCCCGGGTCCACTCCCATGACGCGCATAACGACCTCTCGCCGACCGCTGCTAGAACCTACGTTCGAGACCCTACCAGTGGTGCGGGCGTCAGGCGTCGAGGGACGCCAGCACGTCGTCGGGGATGTCCGCGTTGGTGTAGACGTTCTGCACGTCGTCGGAGTCCTCCAGCGCGTCGATCAGCCTGAAGACCTTGGCCGCGCCCTCGGCGTCGACGGTCACCTCGACGGAGGCCCGGAAGCCCGATTCGGCGGAGTCGTAGTCGATTCCCGCGTCCTGCAACGCGGTGCGGACCTGGACCAGGTCGGTCGGCTCGCAGACCACCTCGAACTGCTCGCCGAGGTCGTTGACCTCCTCCGCGCCCGCGTCGAGGACGGCCATGAGGACGTCGTCCTCGGTGAGCTCGCCCTTGTCCAGGGCGATCTCGCCCTTGCGGGCGAAGAGGTAGGCCACCGACCCCGGATCGGCGAGGTTGCCTCCGTTGCGGGTCATGGCCGTCCGGACCTCACCGGCCGCACGGTTGCGGTTGTCGGTCAGGCACTCGATGAGCATCGCCACGCCGTTCGGGCCGTAGCCCTCGTACATGATGGTCTCCCACTCGGCGCCGCCCGCCTCCTCGCCCGCTCCGCGCTTGCGCGCCCGCTCGACGTTGTCCCCCGGGACGGAGTTCTTCTTGGCCTTCTGGATGGCGTCGAACAGCGTGGGGTTGCCGGCTGGATCACCGCCGCCCGTGCGGGCCGCCACCTCGATGTTCTTGACGAGTTTGGCGAAGAGCTTGCCGCGCTTGGCATCGATCGCGGCCTTCTTGTGCTTGGTGGTGGCCCACTTGGAATGGCCTGACATGGCTTGTTCCGCCCTCCGGGGGTGTGAAGACCGGGCCGGCCGTCGTTGGCGGCCCGGAGCGAGATGTCGCTGACGAGCCAGTCTACGAGGTCGCCGTCCGGACCATGTCGAGAAAGTACCGGTGGACGCGGACGTCGTCGGTGACCTCGGGGTGGAACGAGGTCGCCAGGGCGTTGCCCTGACGTACCGCGACCACGTGATCGCGCCCGTCGGATGCGCGGACGGCGGCGAGAACCTCCACGTCGGGACCGACCGTCTCCACCCAGGGGGCGCGGATGAAGACGGTCCGGAGGGGGTCGGGGCCGAGGGCGTCCACGACGAGGTCGGCCTCGAAGGAGTCGACCTGCCGTCCGAAGGCGTTGCGGCGGACCGTCATGTCGATCGCGGAGAACCACGTCGCGTCGGCCCGGGTGTCCAGGACCACGGACGCGAGCAGGATCATGCCCGCGCACGACCCGTAGACGGGCATCCCCGCCCCGATCCTGTCGGCCACGGGCTCGAACATGTCGTACACGTCGAGCAGCCGGCTCATGGCGGTGGACTCCCCGCCCGGGAGCACCAGACCGTCGACGGAGTCCAGCTCGGAGCGGCGGCGCACCGTCACGGCCTCGGCCCCCACGGCCTCCAGGTGGCGCAGGTGCTCCGCCACGTCGCCCTGGAGGGCGAGGACACCGATCCGGGGACGGCTCGCGGCGGTCACCGCTCGTCCCCGCGGGACGCGGTGTCGTCGGGGCGCTCGGCCGCGCCGCCCGACAGGTCCACGGGGAACGGCTGCGCGCCGGGGCGGAGCAGACGCGACAGCCCCTCCTGGGTCACCGCCGCGACGAGGCGGCCCGACCTGTCGAAGATCCGGCCCTGGGTGAGGGCGCGACCGCCGTACGCCGACGGTGACGACTGGTCGTACAGCAGCCAGTCGTCGGCCCGGAACGGGCGCAGGAACCACATGGCGTGGTCGAGGGAGGCGTCCTGGGTGGGCTCGCCCGGGTGGATGACCTTCGCCGAGCTCAGCAGGGTCATGTCCGACATGTACGCCAGCGTGCACACGTGGAAGTCCGGGTCGTCCGGCAGCTCGTCCACGCAGCGGAACCACACGCGCTGCTGCGAGGCGATCTGCGAGGACCCGCGGAGCCTGTCGCGCGGCACCACCCGGATGTCCCACTGGGACCACTCGTCCACCAGGACGCGGTGCGCGTCGTCCAGGTCCTCGTACCGGGGCACGGGGATCTCCTCGGCGTCGATCACCTCGGGCATCGGGTCCTGGTGCTCGATGCCCTCCTGGTCGCGGAGGTGGAAGGAGGCGGACATCGAGAAGATGGGCTCGCCGTCCTGGATCGCGGTGACTCGCCGGGTGGCGAAGCTGCGCCCGTCGCGCAGCCGGTCCACCTGGAAGACGGTGGGCGCCGACGGGATCCCCGGGCGGATGAAGTACCCGTGCAGCGAGTGCACGTTCTTGTCGTCGTCCACCGTCTTCACGGCGGCGGTCAGGCTCTGGCCGGCGACCTGACCGCCGAAGGTCCGCTGGAGTTGTGTCGTGATCGGGTGACCGCGGTAGAGGTCGCGGTCGATCCGCTCGATCGCGAGGATGTCCTCGATCCTGGCCACCCGCCGGTCACCAGCCGCGCTCGGCGAGCCGGTGCGGCTCGGGGATGTCGTCGACGTTGATGCCGACCATGGCCTCGCCCAGACCGCGGGAGATGGTCGCGAGCATCTCCGGATCGTCGTGGAAGGTGGTGGCCTTGACGATCGCCTTGGCCCGCTCCGAGGGGTTGCCGGACTTGAAGATGCCCGATCCCACGAACACGCCCTCGGCGCCGAGCTGCATCATCATGGCGGCGTCGGCGGGGGTGGCGATGCCGCCGGCGGTGAAGAGCACCACCGGGAGCTTGCCGGTCTCGGCGACCTCCTTGACCAGGTCGTACGGCGCCTGGAGTTCCTTGGCGGCCACGTAGAGCTCGTCGGCAGGCAGGCTCTGCAGGCGTCGGATCTGCTGACGGATCTGGCGCATGTGGGTGGTGGCGTTGGAGACGTCGCCGGTGCCGGCCTCGCCCTTGGAGCGGATCATGGCCGCGCCCTCGGTGATCCGGCGCAGGGCCTCGCCGAGGTTGGTGGCGCCACAGACGAACGGCACCGTGAAGCCGAACTTGTCGATGTGGTTCGCGTAGTCGGCCGGGGTGAGGACCTCGGACTCGTCGATGTAGTCCACGCCCAGCGCCTGCAGGATCCGGGCCTCGACGAAGTGCCCGATGCGGGCCTTGGCCATCACGGGGATGGAGACCGCCTCGATGATCCCGTCGATGAGGTCCGGGTCGCTCATGCGGGCCACGCCGCCCTGGGCGCGGATGTCGGCGGGAACACGCTCGAGGGCCATCACCGCGACGGCGCCGGCGTCCTCCGCGATCTTCGCCTGCTCAGCGGTGACGACGTCCATGATGACGCCCCCCTTGAGCATCTCGGCCATACCCCGCTTGACGCGTGCGGTTCCGGTGGTGTTCTCGGGGGTGTGCGACTCGCTCACGAAGTAGGCCTTTCCTGGCGTCGGTGACTCGTAGTAGGGGTCCAGTGTAGGTCGCCCTCACCCGGGTTCCCCAACCGCCGCCCCGCCGCGCCGGGTCAGGCCGTCGGCGGCGGGGAGTCGACCAGTTCGACGTAGTCCGGCATCGGGGCCCGACCGGACAGGCGCAGCGCCCTGACCATGCCCTGGTCCCGCAGGCTCCGGGTGTCGCGGACGGCGTCGTTGTAGAAGCGACGCGCCATCGACACCCGGTCGGTCACGTCCTCGACCTCGGCCAGGAGGTCGCCCGGGAGCGCGTCGCCGTCCACCCCGGACAGCAGCACGGCGAGGGTGTTCTCCGCGTGTTCGGCCTCGGCGCCGCGGGAGTGCCCTGGCCCCTCCTCCGCGGGCCAGCTCCGGCTGTCCGGCTCCGGTGCGGGGTCGACCCCCACCACCGCGTGCGGCGGGTGGGTGCGGGCGAGGGCGAGGGCGTGCGCCAGCCGGTCCGCCGTCTCCGGGTCGGGGCCGCGCAGCTCACCGACGACGGCCGCCGCCACGGTGTGGCGCCGTTCCAGGGCCCCGACCAGGGACGCCCGGGCGAGGTCGGTGCGGATGTGGAGGCGGTCCAGGCGGTGCGCCGTGAGGTAGGCGGCGAGGAGCGCCGACGCGATGAGCAGGGCGACGACGACGAGGAGGACGACTTCACCGGACACTGAGCGTCTCCCCCGGTCCGCGGATCGTCTCGTAGACGCGGATCACCCGATCGGCGACGACCGGCCAGTCGTAGTCGCGGACCGCCTCGCTGCCGCGCGCGCACAGGCCGGACCGGCGGGCGTCGTCGACCAGGACCCCGGTGAGGGCGGTGGCGAGGGCGTCCGGGTCGCCCACCGCGGCGAGCTCGCCGCAGTCCCCGTCACGCAGGACGCGGCGGAAGGCGTCGAGGTCGGAGGCGACCACCGCGGTCCCGGCCGCCATCGCCTCCACCAGGACGATGCCGAAGCTCTCGCCCCCGGTGTTGGGGGCGCAGTACACGTCCGCGGCGGCCAGGACGGCGGCCTTGCGGGTGTCGTCGACCCGGCCCAGGAACTCCACGTCGAGCCCGTCCGGGAGCCGGGCGCGCAGGGCCCTCTCGTCGCCGTCACCCATGATGCGCAGCCGCAGGTCCGGGACCCGGTCCAGGACGGCGGGCAGCGCGCCGACGAGCACCCCCATCCCCTTGCGGGGTTCGTCGTAGCGGCCGAGGAAGGCGACGGTCGGCACCTGGGATCGCTCCGCGGTGGCATCGACACCGCTGAACGCGGCAACGTCCACACCGTTGGGGATCTCCACCGCGTCGGAGCCCAGGGCCTCCATCTGCCAGCGGCGGGCCAGGGTCGACACGGCGATCCGGCCGCGGATCTTCTCCAACAGGGGCGCGAGCGCGCTGTCGGCCGCGCCGAGGATCATCGAGCTGGTGGTGGAGGTGTGGAAGGTGGCGGCGATGGGACCGGAGGACATGGCCAGGGCGAACATCCCCACGCCGGGGGCGTTGGGCTCGTGGATGTGCAGGATGTCCAGCGGGTCCTCGCGAAGC
>NZ_CALMYY010000086.1 GCF_937873725.1 uncultured Dietzia sp. | reverse complement strand
AGTTCCTCGTGGCCCGCCACGTGGCGGGTCCGAAGCTCAGGCGTGCCACGGACCCGTTGTAGGGGATCGCCACGCCCGGGCCGGTCAGCGTCATCCCGGACGTCGGGGCGCTGCCGGGACTGCCCGGTGCGAGGATCCGGACGGTGTGGCCGCGCCGGCGGAGTTCCTCGGACAGGTCCACCACGTGGGCCTGGACGCCACCCGGCGCGTCGAACGAGTAGGGGCAGATCATGCCGATGCGCACGACGGGATCAGCCCTCGATTCGTTCGCGACGTTCGGCCGGGAGATCGTCGAGCCACAGCGGCTGGAGCATGTGCCAGTCCGCGGGGTGCCGGGCGATCCCCTCCGCGAACAGGTCGGCCATCGCCTGGACGGCCGGCTCCACCCCTCCGGAGACGTCGATCGGCGGGGGGATCCGCACCCGCATCGTGTGCTCGTCCTGGGACCAGAACTGCGCCACGAGGAACGGCGCGCCGGTCTCCACCGCGAGCCTGGCCGCCCCGGCGGGCATGCGGGTGGGTTCACCGAAGAACGTCACGGGAACCCCGGTGCGGCGCAGGTCGCGTTCACCGGGCAGGCACACGATCCCGCCCCCGGCGAGGTACTCCCGGAGGGCGTCGAGCGGCGGCGTGGGGCCACCGGTGTGGGGGTAGATCGTGAACCCCAGGCTCTCCCGGAAGTCGAGGAACCGCTGGTAGAGGGATTCGGGCTCGAGCCTCTCCGCCACGGTGGCGAAGCCGCCGTAGCGGCGCGCGAGCCACGTCCCGCCCAGATCCCAGTTGGCCGCGTGCGGGAGCGCCACCACCACGCCGCGGCCCTGCGCCAGGGCCGCGTCGAGGTGGTCGACGCCGTCGATGGTCCGGTCCATCTCGCGGGCCACGGCCTCCCTGTCCATCGACGGCAGCCGGAACGCCTCGCGCCAGTAGCGCGCGTAGGACCGGAACGAGTCCCGGATGAGGTCGTCGGGAACCTCGGCGGGGGTCACCCCGAGGACCCGCGAGAGGTTCTTCCGCAACTGGGAGTCCGGGCCCTGCCTGCGGGCGGCCGCGTCGGCCCCGGCGCGGAACACCGCTCGCGCCACCGGTTCGGGGAGTCCCCGGACCACGGCCCACCCGGCCGCGTAGCCGAGGTCCGAGACCCGCCCGCCGATGCCGCTCATCGTTCTCCCGCCGCGGGTGCCTCCGCGGGGCGGAGACGGTCGAGGTAGTCGGCGCGACCCCCCCACACCCGCTGCACCACGGTGATGAGGCTGCCCACGGCGACCGCGGTGATCGCCACCTCGAGCGCCCACGGGACCCCGAGGCCCTCCAGGCCGGCCCCGAGCAGGACCAGGACCAGCCGGTCGGCCCGCTCCATGAGTCCGCCCGGGGTGCGCAGTCCACCGGCGTCGGCCCGGGCCTTGGAGTACGAGACCACCTGGGAGAGCACCAGGCACGCCAGCAGCATCCCCAGGGCGTACCCGTTCCCGGGGTCCGCGCTGACCACCCACCAGACCAGGGACGCGAGGATCACGCCGTCGGCGACCCTGTCCGAGACGGCGTCCACGAGTGCGCCGTAGGGCGACCCGCCGTCACCGGCGCGGGCGACCGCACCGTCGATCAGGTCCAGCAGCGTGCACGCCGCGATCACGATCGCGCCGGCCACCAGGTGGCCGGTCCCGAAGAGGGTGATCGCCGCCCCGCAGGTCAGGACCAGGCCGGTCAGGGTGATCCCGTTGGCGGTGACACCCATGCGCACCAGGAAGGTGGCGAGGGGGTGCGCCACCCTGGTGACCCCCGATCGTCCGAACTCGCTGAGCATTGGTCTCCCCCGCTTGTCAGGTGTGTCCGGGCCGGGGCACGGTGGACCACGCCTCGGAGAGCAGTTGCCGTGTCTGGCGGAGCAGCTGCGGCAGCACCTTGGTTCCGCCGGTCACGGTGATGAAGTTGGCGTCGCCGATCCAGCGCGGCACGACGTGCTGGTGCAGGTGGTCGGACAGCGACCCGCCCGCCGCGCTCCCGAGGTTGAGCCCCACGTTGAACGAGTCGGGCCGGGAGACCGCCTTGATGACGCGGAGCAGGTGCTGGGTGTACGACATGAGCTCGCGGGACTCGTCGTGGTCCAGATCCTCGAGGTTCGCCACCTTGCGGTACGGCACCACCATGCAGTGCCCGGGGTTGTACGGGAAGAGGTTGAGGACCACGTACACGTGGTGGCCCCGGGCCACCACCAGCCCGTCCACGTCGTTCATCCGGGGGATGTCGAGGAACGGTTCCCCGGTCATCCCCTCTCCGGGAGGGGCCTTGGTCTCCGCGATGTAGGACATCCGGTAGGGCGCCCACAGCAGGTGCAGCCGGTCCTCCCCCACCCCGTACTGGCGGTACTGGTCCGCCGGCCTCGGTTCGCCGGCCGTCACACCCGCTCCGCCGTGGGGACGTCGTTACGGCGGGAGGAGACCCAGTAGGCGATCTTGTCCATCGCCGCGCTGCGGGACACGCCGTTGAGCTGGGTGCCGTCGGGGAACCGGAAGCTCACCGCGCCCGCCTCCACGTCGCGGTCGCCGGCCAGCAGCATGAACGGCACCTTGCCGGTGGTGTGGTTGCGGATCTTCTTCTGCATCCGCTCGTCGGACAGGTCGAGCTCGGCCCGGATGCCCCGCCCGCGGAGCTCGTCGATCACGTCTTCGAGGTGCTTCTCGTGGGCCTGCGCCACGGGGATGCCCACCACCTGCACCGGTGCGAGCCACGCGGGGAACAGTCCCGCGTAGTGCTCGAGCAGGACCGCGAAGAACCGCTCGATGGACCCGAAGAGCGCCCGGTGGATCATCACCGGACGCTTCTTGGTGCCGTCGGCGGCGTTGTAGGTGAGGTCGAAGAGCTCGGGCAGGTTGAAGTCCAGCTGCACCGTGGACATCTGCCACGTGCGACCGATCGCGTCGCGTGCCTGGACCGAGATCTTGGGACCGTAGAAGGCCGCACCGCCCGGGTCGGGAACCAGCTCGAGACCCGAGTTGGTGGCCACCCGCCGCAGCGTATCGGTGGCCCGCTCCCAGATCTCGTCGCCGCCGACGTACTTCTCGGGGTCCTTGGTGGACAGCTCCAGGTAGAAGTCCTCGAGCCCGTAGTCCCGGAGCAGCGAGATGATGAAGGACAGGACGGAGGCGATCTCGCCCTCCATCTGGTCCTCGGTGCAATAGATGTGCGCGTCGTCCTGGGTGAAGCCGCGCGCGCGGGTGAGACCGTGGATCACGCCGGACTTCTCGTAGCGGTACACGGTGCCGAACTCGAACATCCGCAGCGGGAGCTCCCGGTAGGAGCGACCGCGGGAGTCGAAGACGAGGTTGTGCATGGGGCAGTTCATGGGCTTGACGTAGT
>NZ_CALMYY010000085.1 GCF_937873725.1 uncultured Dietzia sp. | reverse complement strand
GTTGTCGTTGGCGGCGTTGCCGTCGGCGGCGGCGTTGTCGTCGTCATCGTCGTCGCCCTGATCACCTCGGCCGCACGGGACGCCGCACCGTCCACGCCCCACCGGGTCCTGATCCCGGCGGGCTCCCCGTCGCGGCAGCGGGCGACCTGGGCGCTGACCGCGCGCGCGACGGCCGTCGGCCCGTCGCCGTACCGCATGACCGACGCCCCGGGGATGGCGTCGAGCGCGGCGGCGGTCGCGTCCTGTTCCCCGAACGGACGACGTCCCGGCACCACCACGAGCGGGACGTCGGCGCAGGCCGCGTCGGCGACGGACGACTGACCGGCCCCGGTGACCACGACGTCGGCCGAGCACAGTTCCAGCCACGGATCCTCGTGCCACGACCCGTCCGGCCCGCCGAGTTCCGTCCACTCGGCCACGCCGAGGGCGCCGACGGCGGTCCGGACCGCCCGCCAGAACCGGTGGTCCCCGCCGGTACCCGAACCGTTGAGATGGACCACCCGGGGTCGACGACGACGATCCCGCGGCTGGCGGTCACGCTGCTCGAACCTGGAGACCCCGCCGATCTCGGACACCCTGTTCTCCGTCCGCGCCAGCGTGGCCTCGTGCGCGCCGGGCGGCCAGGCCGCGATCAGCCCCTGCGCGGCGCGGACACGGAGGCGGTGGGGTTCGTCCACCCGGACCCCGGGCGGCAGGGTGCTGACCATGGGGATCCCGGTCAACCGGGCGGCGAGCGACATCGCGGGCGAGGAGTCCACCCAGAACGCACGGGGCCGTGCGTGGTCGATCCAGGCGACGGCGGCGCGACGGGCGGCCAGCACGGGCTCCTCCGGGCACTCGTCACCGTCCTCCCCGCCGGGGAGATGGATCACCCGGACGCCGACGGGGTGCAGCGTGTCCTCGAGCGGCCCGGTCAGGAGCAGGGTGACGTCGTATCCGCGATCCCGGAGCGCGTCCGTCACCGGGAGGACCCGGTGGAGGTGACCGCGCCCACGGTTGTGGACGTAGATGCCGATCATCCGTGCACCCCCTCCGCCTCTGTCCGACCCGGGCCCGGCGCCCTCAGTCCGTGCGTCCCGGGTCACGGTCATGCCCCGATCGTGGGGCCTGCTCCCCCGGGTGCGCAACCGGTCCGCCGGTGGCCCCCGACCGGGCGGTCCGGCACGATACGGGGATGACGCGACGAGATCCGATCGACCGGAACGGACGGCGGGGCCGCCGACGAGGCGGGTGCGGGTGCTCCCTGCTCCTGCTCCTTATCCTGCTGGTGGGGCTGGTCGTGGCCGCTGAGTTCGGGACCCGCTGGTACCTGTCGGACCGGGCGGAGCGCGAGGCGTCGGCCCGGCTCGGCGCGCCGGTGACGGTGGAGTTCGGGGCCACACCGATCCTCTGGGACCTGGCCACCACGCAGGCCGTCGACACCGTCCGCCTGACCTCTCCGGGGGACGCCACCGTGCCGCGGATCGACGTGACCGGGCGCTCCGTCCGCCTGGTCGACGGCGCGATTCTGGCGGCCACCGCGGACGGCGTCGCCACGCTGAGCGGCGCGCAGCTCGCCGCGGCCGCGGCGGAGGGCAACCCCGTCGCGGGCTCGCCCGTCGCCGGCCTCGCCGAGGTCCGATCGGTCCGCCCCGATGCGGGATCCGGACTACTGCGGGCGGACATCGGGGGCATAGCGGAGATCGGGGTCGCCCCGGGGGTGACCGACGGGCGCCTCACGCTGACCCCGCAGCAGACCTCCCTGCTCGGATTCCCGCTGCCGGACGGGTTGTTCTCCGGCATCACCGCCACGGTCGACTCGACCGTGGCCTCGCTCCCCGAGGGAGTGGTGATCGAGGATGCCCGTGTGGTGCCCGACGGGCTCGAGGTGGCCCTGGGCGGGAAGGACGTGGCCCTTCGTTAGTCGCCGCCCTTCGTTAGACGCCGCCCTTCGTTAGACGCCGCCCTTCGTTGGACGCCGGGCTGCGTTGGACGACGGGCTGTGTCAGCGGCCGCTGGGCACGCGCAGTTCGGTGGGCCGGGTCCTGCCGCGGACCACCTCCGAGCCGATCGCGTCCCAGCGCCCACCCTCGGCGCGGTCCGCCGCGGCGACGGCGGCCCCGGAGGCCAGGACGAGCCCGGGCTGGTCCTTGGCCAGCTCGCACAACCGGGACGCCTCGTTGACCGCGTCCCCGATCACCGTGTACTCGAAGCGGTCGGCGGCGCCGACGTAGCCGGCCACGACGTCCCCGAAGGACGCCCCGATCCCCGCCCGGCACCCGGGCACGCTGTCGGGGAGGCGCCGGGAGAGGGCGCGGGCGCAGGCCAGGGCCGCGGTGGCGGGGTCGTCCATGGGGCGGGGCGCGCCGAACACCACCAGGGCGGCGTCGCCGAGGAAGCTGTCCACCACGCCGTCGTACTCATCGACCGTGTCCACCACCACGCGGAAGAACCGGTTGAGCACCTCGACCACCTCCGCCGCCTCGGTCCTCGAGGCCATCTCGGTGGATCCGATGATGTCCACGAACACCACGCCCACCCGGGTGCCGATACCGCCCAACTCGGGGTCCCGCAGCTCGGCGGCCTCGGCGACGTCGCGACCGACGTGGCGACCGAACAGGTCGCGGAGCCGTTCGCGCTCCTCCAGGCCGGCGGCCATCCGGTTGAACCCGCGCTGCAGTTCGCCGAGTTCCGTCCCGTCGTAGACCACCACCCGCCGGGACAGCCTCCCCGCCGTGACGTCCTCCATCGCCCACCGGACGCTGCGGAGCGGCCCGAGCATGGAGCCCGTGGCCAGGGAGATGAGCAGGAAGCCCGCCAGCAGGGAGGTCGCGCCGAGCGCCAGGACGATGACGGCGAACCTCTCCAGCGTCAGCGCCCGACCCGCCAGGGTGTAGACCGCCACGATGAGCAGACCCACGATGGGGACTCCGCTGCCGACCGCCCAGGCCACCCGGACCCGGGTCAGCGCCCCGAGGAACCGGGCGCGGGGGGCTGGGCCGCCGGCCAGGGCGACCGCGGCGATGGGGCGGAGGCCGAAGTCGGAGAGCAGGAACGCCGCGCCGCACACGACCATCCCGGCAAAGACCACCGTGAAGCCCACCGACGGGACCGCCTCGGGGTCGACCATCCCGAAGGCCGGCGTGACCACGGCCGCGCCGAGCAGCCACAGGAAGGCCTGGATGAGCGTGATGCGGGCGGGCACCCGGAGCGTGCCGACCCGCTCGCTCCCGGTGGGCTCGCGACCGTCGAGGAACCAGCGCACTCGGCGGTAGACGGCGCTGCGGACCCAGACCCCTCCCACGATGATCGCCAGGGACACGTACACGGGGACGACGATCGCGGTGGGGACCAGGAACTCCCTGGACGCCAGCCTGGGGCCGGGGAGGACGAACAGGATCAGGACGGTCGCGACCGCCACACCGACGAAGTTCGCCGCTAGAAGGGTCAGCGCGAGCAGCACCCGGACACGCAGGGTCCGCTGGCGGGTGGACTGCTCCTCGCTGCCGAGCAGCACCGAACCCAGGTCCGGGCGTCGCAGCAGTGAGAGGTCGGGGCGCACGCCTGCCATCGTGCCACCGGCGGTGTGGCGGCCGTGGGTCCCTCGTCACACTTGTGCCGGGAGGCTGGGGTATCGGGCCCCGGTGTGCGTAGGGTGGACAGGTCGGCCCGCACCACTCTTGCCTCGGGCCGCGTCGGTTGTCGACCTCCCCGTGGTCGCGCACCGGGCACGCCGCCCAGAGCGGCGTGTGTTCCAGGAGCGCGCCGGGCAAGACGCCATCACTATTTACGGAGTTTCCTCCTTGTCTCGTACCTTCGCCGACCTCGGTGTGCCCTCCCCCCTGCTCGACGTCCTCTCGGGCGGCGGCATCATCTCTCCCCCCCCCATCCAGTCGGCCACGCTGCCCGACGCCATGTCGGGGCGCGACGTCCTCGGCCGTGGCCGCACCGGCTCCGGCAAGACCTACGCGTTCTGCCTCCCGCTGGTCACCCGGCTCGCGGCCTCCGCCCCGGCCGGTGGCCGGCGCACCCGCAACGCGCCGCGCGGCCTGATCCTCGCGCCCACCCGCGAGCTCGCCCGCCAGATCGACGAGACCCTGGCACCGCTCGCCGAGGCCATGGGCCTGAGGACCACCGTGATCTTCGGCGGCGTCACCCAGGGCCGCCAGGTGGCCGCCCTCGACCGCGGCGTCGACATCGTGGTGGCCTGCCCGGGCCGGCTCGAGGACCTCATGGGGCAGAAGCACTGCCGCATGGACTCCATCGAGGTGAGCGTCCTGGACGAGGCGGACCACATGGCCGACCTCGGGTTCCTGCCCGGGGTCACCCGCATCCTCGCGGCCACGCCCCGGGGCGCCCAGCGCCTCCTCTTCTCCGCGACCCTCGACCAGGGGGTGGACAAGCTGGTGAAGAAGTTCCTCGACAACCCGGTCGTGCACGAGGTCGACGACGGCTCCGCGACCCCCGGCGCGACCGCGCACCACGTCTTCCACGTGGACCCGGACGACCGTGTCCGCGCGTTGGCGGACCTCGCCGAGGCGCACGACCGGACCGTCATGTTCACGCGCACCAAGCACGGCGCCAAGCGGCTGGCCAAGCAGCTCACCGGCCGCGGCGTGTCCAGCGTGGACCTGCACGGCAACCTGTCGCAGAACGCGCGCGTCCGCAATCTCGACGCGTTCTCCTCCGGTCAGGCGACCGTGCTCGTGGCCACCGACATCGCCGCGCGCGGCATCCACGTCGACGACGTCGGGCTGGTCGTCCACGCCGATCCGCCGGCCGAGCACAAGGCGTACGTCCACCGCTCGGGCCGCACCGCGCGTGCGGGTGCGGTCGGCACCGTGGTCACCGTCGCCACCTCGGATCAGGTCCGCGAGGTGCGATCGCTCCTGCGATCGGCCGGCGTCACCGCCGGCGAGATCGTGCTCCCCGTGGGCGCGAACGCCGCCACCGCGCTGGCCGAGGCCCCCGAGCCGCCCGCCCACGTCCCCGGGGACGTGGAACCGGAGGGTCGGGGCCAGGCCCGCCAGGACCGCGGGCAGGGCCGGCAGAGCCAGAACCGTCAGCGCCAGGGTCAGGGACAGGGCCAGGGCGCCCGGAGCCAGCCCCGGAGCCAGGACGGCCGCGGCGGCCAGCGCCGACAGGCCGACGGCGCCCAGGGTTCGGGCCGTCCGGCATCCGGTGGCCAGCGCACGGGCGGACAGCGCTCGGGCGGCGGCCAGCGGACCGGTGCCCAGCACTCGATCGGACAGGCCGCGGGCCAGTCCCGCGGTGGCGAGCGTCGCCGCTCCTCCCGCGCGGCCGGCTGACGCCCGCCCCGTCGACTGATCCTCAGCCGCCGGACCTCACCCGAACACGGTGATGGTCTGGCGGCTGATCGCCATCAGGGAGCCGTCCGGGTGCCACATCATGGCGTGGGTGTGCGCGTAGCCGTCGCGCGCCGCGTCGGTGGTCGCCTCGTAGGCGAGGACGGCCCCCGCGGGGACGGTGTCCGGTCCGATCTCCGCGACCAACTCGAGCGTCCACGTCAGGCTGCTGGCCGGGGCGAAGCCGGACAGCATCTGGATGGTCGCCGGCGGCCACGCGTCCGCGAGCACCACGAGGTGCTCCTCGTGGAACTCCTCCGGCGGCTCCCGGAGCGCCGACCAGCCCGAGAGACCGCTGGACCCGGCCCCGCTGAACGGCACCGAGCCGCCCACCTGGCGTAGTTCGACGAAGCGGTAGAACTCCGGGGTGAGGCCCTCGATGTACGGGAACGCCTCGATCGACTCCGCCGCCGGCATGCCGGGCATGGGGTGGGTCGGCGTCACGGAGATCGACGACTCGCGGTGCCGGCCGAACGCCGCCAGCGCGGTGGCGACGAGCTCGCCCCCCTGCCGCAGGGTGGCCTGGCACTGGACCACGTTGGAGCCGACCCTCAGCACCTCGGCGTCGATCTCGACGGCGCCGGTGGTGGCGGGCCCGATGAAGGACACCGTCATCGACCTCAGGGGGTGCGGGGCGGACCCACGGGGGTCGTCCCCGGAGGAGCCGCGCAGCCGACCCTTGATCGCGGCCAGCAGCAGCGCCCCGGTGAGGCCACCGTAGATGGCCCTACCCTGTGTCCACCCGTCCTCGACCTCGACGGTTCCGCCTCTCGCGGCGGCGTCGAGCATGCTGTTCAGCGACATGCCGGACAGTCTGCCAAAGAGGGTCAGCGGGCCAGCTGGGCGCGCCCCTTGCGGAACGAGGCCAGCGCGGTCGCCAGGCCCGGCATCGGCGGCATCCGGTCGAACATCCTCTCGCTCCGCGTCTCGGCCGCATCGTCGGCGGACCGACGCAGGTAGCGGTCGGGCAGGGAGAGCCGCGCGATGGTCCGCCAGGACTGGAGGTACTGCTTCCACAGGGGCCCGCTGACATACGGCAGGTCGTAGCGCTGACACAGCTCGCGCACGCGCAGGGAGATCTCGGAGTACCGGTTGGACGGCAGGTCCGGGAACATGTGGTGCTCGATCTGGAACGACAGGTTGCCCGAGAGGAGGTTCATGACCGGGCCGCCGTCGAGGTTGGCGCTCCCGAGCATCTGCCTCAGGTACCACTCCGCCTGCGTCTCGGTCTCTACATCCTTAGAGGTGAACTTCTCCGCGCCGTCCGGGAAGTGGCCGCAGAAGATCACGGCGTTCGTCCAGATGTTGCGCAGGATGTTGGCGGTGACCGCGGCGGTGAACGCCTGCCGCCCCGACGGGCCGGCGAGCACCGGGAAGAGGATGTAGTCCTTGAGGACCTGGCTTCCCGCCTTCTTCAGGAACGCCTCGGCGACGCGCCTGTCCGCGGGGGTCGCCCCGGACCCCGGGAACGCGTCCTGGAAACGGACGTTCTGCAGGCCGATCCCCCACTCGAAACCCGCCATCAGGATGGCGTTGACCAACAGGTTCGCCGAGTACCTGGGCTCCCAGGGCACGTCGCGCGTGACCCGCAGGACGCCGAAGCCCACGTCGTCGTCCATCCCCACGATGTTGGTGTACTTGTGGTGCAGGTAGTTGTGGGTGTGCTTCCAGTCCGCCGAGCTGCCGACCAGGTCCCACTCCCACGTGGTGGAGTGGATCTCCGGATCGTTCATCCAGTCCCACTGCCCGTGGAGGACGTTGTGCCCGATCTCCATGTTCTCGAGGATCTTGGCCACCGCCAGCGCGCCGGTCCCCAGGACCCACGCCGTGCGGTTCCGGGCCCCGATGTACAGGATCGCCCGGGCGCCGAGCTCGATCCCGCGCTGCATGCGGATCACGCCGTGGATATAGCGGAAGTCGCGCTCCCCACGCGAGGCGATGACGTCCGCCCGGATCGCGTCGAGCTCCCGCCCCAGTTCCTCGACCTGCTCGGGAGAGAGATGGGCGTACTCGCCTACATCAGAGATGGCCATGGATCAACTATAGGCTGGTTCGGTGGGCGCCAACCACCTCTGGGACCACGCGACGGTGAATTCGTGACCAAGCGCACCCGCCTGCGGAGACGTCAGTCACTCCACGCCTTCCGCAGCACCTCGAGCGAGCCGTGGACACGCTCGCGGGTGGACCCGACGGGCGCGATCATCAGCTCGTCCGCGCCCGCGCGACGGGCGAAGTCGCGCAGGTACCCGCGGACCGCGGGGCCGTCACCGACCGCCGTGTAGTGGATCATGTGCAGGATCTGGCGACCGGCCGCGGACTCCATCACCATGTCCAGTTCCTCGTCGGAGAACTCGCGCCCCCGACCGACCATGAGCTTGACGCGCTGGCGGCGCTACCACTGGAGTTCGCGGTCGGCGCGCGAGGCGTCGTGGTCGGCCACCACGTTGACCGCGGCGATCATGTACGGCTCGGACAGCTGCTCGCTGGGCTCGAAGCGCTCGCGGTACACCGCCGAGGCCTGCTCGAGCGCGTCCGGCGCGAAGTGCGAGGCGAACGCGTACGGCAGCCCGAACGCGGCGGCGAGCTGGGCGCCGAACAGGGACGAGCCGAGGATGTACAGCGGCACCCTGGTGCCGCGACCCGGGACGGCGACGATGCCGCGGGTCCGGGCGAGGTCCGACGGGGTGTCGCCGAGGAACGCCTGCAGCTCCCTCACGTCGGTCGGGAAGTTCTCCGCCGCCGACGGCTCGCGGCGCAGCGCCGCCAGGGTCTGCGGATCGGTGCCGGGGGCCCGGCCGAGGCCCAGGTCGATGCGCCCCGGGTGCAGTTCGGCGAGCGTGCCGAACTGCTCGGCTATCACGATGGGCGAGTGGTTGGGCAGCATCACTCCGCCGGAGCCCAGCCGGATCCGCTCGGTCCGTGCCGCGATGTGCGCCATGAGCACCGCCGGTGCCGACGAGGCGATGGACGCCATGTTGTGGTGTTCGGAGTACCACACCCGCGCGTAGTCCAGCTCCTCCGCCTTCCGCGCCAACGCCACCGAGTCCTGCAGCGCCTCGCCGACCGACTGCCCGGGGCGGACGGACGCGAAGTCGATCACGGACAGGGGCAGCGGGGAGGAGGGGGTCATGCCCGGTCCAACCCGGGCGGTGCGGGGCCTATTCCGCCTCGCGCCCGGCGGGGGCGGCACACTGGGGGGCATGTCCGCTCCCGGTTCCGGCTCCAGTTCCAGCTCCGTCGACGTCGCCCGCCTGGTCTCGGTGATGCGTCGCACCGAGCCGCTGGTGCACTGCCTGACCAACTCGGTGGTCCGCCAGATCACCGCCGACGTCCTCCTGGCGGCCGGCGCCGCCCCCGCGATGGTCGACCACCCGGAGGAGGCCGGCGACTTCGCCGCGATCGCCTCGGGGGTGCTGATCAACGTGGGCAACCCGACGTCCGAGCAGGTGGAGGGCATGCACGCCGCCGTCGCCTCCGCGCGCGAGCACGGCACGCCGTGGGTGCTGGACCCGGTGGCGGTGGGGGCGTTGACACTGCGCACGCGGTTGGCCACGGGGTGGCTCGACCACGGACCGGCGGCGATCCGGGCCAACGCCTCGGAGACCATCGCCCTCGCCGGGGCCGGCGCCGGCGGCCGCGGGGTGGACTCGACCCACGACGTCGACGTGGCGCTGGCCCCCGCGCTGCTGCTCGCCGAGCGCACCGGGGGCGTGGTCGCGGTGACGGGACCCCGGGACGTGGTGGTCTCCACCACCGCCGGGTCCACCACCGCCACCTGGATCACGTCCGGGCACCCGCTGCTGCAGAGGGTGATCGGCACCGGCTGCGCGCTCGGGGCGCTCACCGCGGCTTACCTCGGCGCGGCCCGGGCGGCCAGCATCCCCGACCACGACGCGGTGGTCGCCGCCCACGCCCACGCCGGGGCCGCGGGATCGGCCGCCGGTCGCGTCGCCGCCGGTCCCGGGCTGTTCTCGGTGGCGTGGCTCGACGCGCTGTACACGCTCAGCCCCGAGGAGATCGCGGACTCGGTCACCCTTCTCGACGCCACCCCGTGACCGCGGCGCCCCGGCCCCACGACGCCGTCGTCGTCGACTGGCGCCTGTATCTGGTCACCGATCCCCACCTCGGCGGCGGGCGCGACGCGGTGCCGGGGATCGTCTACGAGGCCGTGCTCGGCGGGGTGGGTGTGGTCCAGGTCCGGGACAAGGAGTGCGACGACGACGAGTTCGCGTCACGCGCCCTCGCCGTCTGCGCCGCGGTCGCGAGCGCGTCCGCCGAGACGGGCCGTCACGTGCCGGTGTTCGTCAACGACAGGATGGACGTCGCGCGCGAGCTGGGGCTGCACCTGCACATCGGCCAGGGGGACGTGCCCCTGGCGACGGCCCGCGCCGGGTTGCCGGACGGGCTGATGCTCGGACTCTCGATCGAGACCGACGCCCAGCTCGCCGCGGCGCTGGCCGGGCCGGGTCCCGCCCCGGACGTGGTCGGGGTGAGCCCGGTGTGGTCGACCGCGACCAAGACCGACACCGCGCCCGCCCTCGGCCCGGAGGGCGCCGACCGGATCGCCCGGGCCGCGCACGCGCACCGCACACCAGGCCGTGGCGGGGCGGGGGCCGGGGTCCGGGCGGTGGGGATCGGCGGGATCGGGCCCTCGACCGTGGGCCGGCTGGCCGCGACCGCGCTCGACGGGGTCTGCGTGGTCTCGGCGATCATGGCCGCGCCCGATCCGCGCGCGGCCGCCGCGGGTCTGCTCGCCCGCTGGGACGCCGCCCGAGCCTGACCGCGCGGCGACCCGGTTGCCCGGTTGCCCGGCGGGCCGGCGGCCCGGCAGCGAACCCGCCTCGCGCCGAATCTTTGTCACGAAGCCGCGCGCGGACGTACATTCGTGGCCATGCACCCGAGCACCCCTCTCGAGATCACGTTGGTCGAGTTCCCCAGCACGTCGATGTCGGCGACCTCCGAGTTCCTACAGGCGGTCTGCGGCTGGACACCCACGGTGTACGGGCAGTCCTACACCCACCTTTTCGGCGGCGGGATCGACGTGGGCGTCCAGGGCGACGCCCACGAGCAGTCCCCCGCCCCCCTGATGGTCATCCGGGTGGCCGATCTCGACGAGGCCCGCGCCCGGGTCGAGGCGGCGGGCGGCACGGTGACGTTCGGCCCGTTCGACTTCACGGGCGGGCGCCGGTTCCACTTCCGCGAACCCGGCGGCAACGAGATGGCCATGTGGGTGCCCGCGTAGCGCTCGAGAAAGCACCGACCTGTGGAGCACCGCAGAATGTGACACGGCTATGGCGTCGCGGGGCGGGCGGTTCTACCGTTGTCCCATGACCCAACCGGACGACCTCCTGCTCTCGGACGCCGAGCGGTTGCACGCCCTGACCGCCCTCGGGGACCACTACGCAGCCGGACGACTCGACGACCCGGAATTCCACGCCCGCTCCGGCGACGTGGCCGCGGCGCGGACCCTCGCGCAGCTGGACGGCGCCTTCCGCGACCTGCCCGGCGGTGTGCCCCTGACCTCGGTCGACGGCCTGATCGTCCGGTCGGCCACGGCGGGCGGTGGGGAGATGACGGTCTCGTCGTCGTCGTACTCGTCCGGCCCCCCGACCCCCGCCCTGCGCGACGCCGACGCCGACCTGGCGGACCTCCGCAAGCGCGGCAAGCTGGTGGAGTCCCTCGACGGAGTGGTGATCGGCCTGACGCTCATCACGTTCCTCGTGCTGCAGATCGTCGTGGACTGGCAGTACGCGTGGATCGTGTGGCCGTCGCTGATCGTCACGCTGGGCCTGCCGCGGTTGGTGCTGCGCTACTCGGACTCGGACGAGAAGACCTACGAGAAAATCAAGAAGGCCGATCAGCAGGCGCGCGAGGACCGGCTGCGCGCCGCGACCGAGCGGATCCGCGAGCTGGGGGACGGGCGGGAGACCCGGGGCTGACCGGGGCGCGGGGCGTGGGCCGGGCTCACGCCTCCTCGAGCGCGGCGCCCTTGCGCTCCGGGAGGGTGAAAGCGGCCACGGCGGCCACGACGAAGGCCGCGGCGAACACGCCGAAGACCAGCACCGTGTCACCCGCGTCGAGCAGGAACGGCACGAGCAGCGGCGCGAGGATCGAGGCGATCCGCCCGAACGCCGCTGCCGCGCCGGTGCCGGACCCGCGGGTGGTGGTGGGGTAGAGCTCGGGACCGATCGCGTACAGCGCGCCCCACGCGCCGAGGTTGAAGAACGACAGCGCCATGCCCGCGGCGATGATGGTGGCCGGGGAGTCCGCGAGCCCGAACAGGCCCGCCGCGACCGCCGAGCCGACCAGGAACACCGCGAGCGTGACCCTCCGGCCCCACACCTCGATCAGCCACGCCGCCACCGCGTAGCCCGGCAGCTGGGCCAGCGTGATGACGAGCGTGTAACCGAACGACTTCACCAGGTCGAAGCCCTGGGACACCAGCAGGCTCGGCAGCCAGATGAACGCGCCGTAGTAGGAGAAGTTGATCCCGAACCACACGATCCACAGCGCCCCGGTCCGCCCGCGCAACCGCGGGGACCAGATGGACTCCCGGGGTTCGGCGGGCCCGGCGGCCTCGGTGGGCTCGGCGGGCTCGGACCGGGCGGGGTCGGACCGGGCGCCCTCCGCCCGGGCGGGCGGCGGCTCGACGCCGGCGGAGGCCTCGTAGTCGCGGACGATCCGCTCGGCCTCGTCGTGACGACCCCTGGATTCGAGGAACCGCACCGATTCGGGCAGGCCGAACCTCACCACGAGCGCGTACGCGGCCGGGACCAGGCCCACGGCGAGCGCCCAGCGCCAGCCGTCGTCGCCGGTCGGCACCACGAAGTACCCGATGAGCGCGGCCATGATCCAGCCCACCGCCCAGAACGCCTCGAGCGCCACCACCACCCGGCCGCGGACCCTGCGCGGCGCGAACTCGCTGACCAGCGTGGACGCCACCGGCAGTTCGGCGCCCAGGCCGAGTCCCACGACGAAGCGCAGGGCGATGAGCATCGCCACTCCGGTCGACAGCGCCGCGGCCCCCGTCGCGAGCCCGTAGATGAGGAGCGTGGCGGCAAAGACCTGGCGCCGGCCGATCCTGTCCGCGAGCAACCCGCCGAGCGCCGCCCCGATGGCCATGCCGACGAACCCGATGGACCCGATCCACGACAGTTCCGTGGGGCTGAGCGACCAGTGGACGGCCAGCGCCGCCATGACGAACGAGATGAGGCCGACGTCCATGGCGTCGAGCGCCCAGCCCACGCCCGACCCGAGCAGGAGCTTGCGGTGCTTGCGGGTGAACGGCAGGCCGTCGAGGCGCTCCGTGCGTGTGGTCATGGGCACAGACGCTACTCCCGCCCACCGACACGCCCGTCGCACCGCGGAGCTGGACGTGGACGACTGTCTGAGCCCTGTGGGACGATGTGTGCTCCGGATCACAAGCTCCGGATCACTACGTGAGGGAGTGCCTCGTGGACACCACGCACCACACCAGCCCGGGCGGCACCGACTTCGACGTGGTGATCCGCGGCGGAACGGTGTTCGACGGCACCGGGGCCCCCGGCGTCCGGGCGGACGTCGGGATCCGCGCGGGAGTGGTCGCGGCGGTCAGCCCCGACCCCCTGCCCGTCTCGGCCGGGACGCGGGTGGTGGAGGCCGAGGGCAGGTGGGTCACGCCGGGGTTCGTGGACACCCACACCCACTACGACGTCGAACTGCTCGTCTCCCCGGGCCTGGGCGAGTCGGTGCGCCACGGGGTGACCACCGTCCTGGTGGGCAACTGCTCCATCTCGGGCGTCTACTCGGGCACCGTCGACGTGGCCGACCTCTTCAGCCGCGTCGAGGCCCTGCCCCGGGACGCCGTCCTGGCGGCGCTCGAGCAGAAGAAGACCTGGTCCGACCCGGCGGCCTGGCGGCGCGCGGTGGAGGACCTGCCGCTCGGGCCCAACGTGGCCAGCTTCCTCGGCCACTCCGACGTCCGCGGCTCGGTCATGGGCCTGGGCCGGGCGACCGACCCCAAGCAGTCCCCCAGCCGCGAGGAGTTGCGCGAGATCGACCGGCGGATCACCGCCGCGCTCGACGCCGGCTTCATCGGCGTGTCGACCATGACCAACCCCTGGGACAAGATGGACGGCGACCGCTACCGCTCGCGGACCCTGCCCTCCACCCACGCGTCGTGGAAGGAGTTCCGCCGCGTCAGCCGGCTGCTGCGCGGCCGCGACCGTGTCCTGCAGGGCGTGCCCAACCTCAACACCAAGGTCGACGTGGCCTTCTACGCCGCCACCAGCACCGGGCTCTTCCGCAAGCCCCTGCGGGTCTCGCTCCTCGCCGCCGCGGACACCCTCGCCGAGCCGTGGGTCAACCGCATCTTCCGGCCCATCGCCTGGGCCTCCAACACCCTGGGCAGGGGCAGGTTCGTGTGGCAGCACCTGCCCACCACGTTCAAGGTGTGGGCCGACGGGATCGACCTGGTGGTGTTCGAGGAGTTCGGCTCGGGGCGCGAGGCCCTCCACCTCAAGGACGAGATGGCCCGCACCGACCTGCTGGAGCAGGAGAACTACCGCCGCTGGTTCCGGCAGGACTTCGAGAAGCGCTTCAGCCCGCGGGTGTGGCACCGCGACTTCGACGACGCGCTGATCGTCGCCTGCCCCGACGAGTCACTGGTGGGGCGGACCGTGGGGGACGTGGCCCGCGCACGGTCGCTCCATCCCGCCGACTGCTTCCTCGACCTGGTGGTGGAGCACGGGTCCGACTTCCGCTGGACCACCACCATCGCCAACGCCCGCGAGAAGGTGGCCAACCGGTTGGCGCGGACGCCGGGGGTGACGATCGGCTTCTCCGACGCCGGCGCGCACCTGCGCAATATGGCCTTCTACAACTTCGGCGTCCGCCTGCTCGAGCGCGTCTACCAGGCGCAGCGCGCGGGCACGCCCTTCCTCACCACCGAGGAGGCGGTCCACAAGCTCACCGGCGAGCTGGCCGATTTCTACCGCCTCGATGCCGGGCGACTGGAGGTGGGCCGGCGCGCCGACGTGGTGGTGATGGACCCGTCGGGGCTCGACGGCGAGTCCCTCGAGTACCACGAGGAGGCCATGCCCGAGCTCGGCGGGATCCGCCGGATGGTCAACCGCAACGACAGGGCGGTGGCGGCGACGATCATCGGAGGCCGGGTGGTGTGGCAGGACGGGGAGTTCGCGCCGGGCTACGGCGCCGAGTTCGCGGCCGGCCGGTTCCTGCCGGCGGGCGAGGCGGTGGGGCCGCGACCGGTGGAGGCCAGCCGCGAGGCCGCCCAGGATCTGCTGTCATGAGCGCCACGCCGCTCGACCCCGACGTCCGCGACCTCTTGATGAAGCCCAACCCGGCGGTCATGGCCACCCTCCGCAAGGACGGTTCCCCGGTCACGGTGCCCACCTGGTATCGCCTGGTCGACGGCGACCGGATCCACCTGAACCTCGACGCCGATCGGGTGCGCCTTCAGCACATCCGCCGGGATCCGCGGGTGGCGCTGTCGGTCATCGCCTCCGAGGACTGGTACACCCACGTGAGCATCCAGGGGCGCGTGGTGGAGATCGCCGACGACCCGGACCTCTCCGGCATCGATGCGCTGAGCACGCACTACACCGGCGGGCCGTACCCGGTGCGCCACCGCGCCCGCGTGGACGCGTGGGTGGAGATCGAGCACGTCCACGTCTGGGGCCGGCTCCGCGACTCCTGACCCGGGACCTGGCCCCTTCAGCCGCCGTGCGCGGGTCGATGCGCGACGTCCACCCGCGGGTGCGGGCGCGGGTGCGGGCGCGGGGGAACCTTGATCCGCAGTGTGAGCCGAACCCCGGGTGCGCGCCCTACGCTGAGGTGACC
Source organism: uncultured Dietzia sp. (assembly GCF_937873725.1). Classification (GTDB taxonomy): domain Bacteria; phylum Actinomycetota; class Actinomycetes; order Mycobacteriales; family Mycobacteriaceae; genus Dietzia. Next base: position 23,400 of record NZ_CALMYY010000085.1, on the reverse strand, counting down.
CCCCTCACCCGACCACCCCCGGAGGCCCGGATGTCCGATCGCTACCCCCTTGCTGAACTCACCGATCTGCCCGAGGACCTGCGGGAACGCATCCTCGCCGAGCAGGAGAAGGCCGGGTTCGTCCCCGAGGTGTTCCTGATGTTCGGCCGCCGCCCGGCGGAATGGCGCGCGTTCTTCGCCTACCACGACGCCCTGATGGACCGTGAGGGCTCGAACATGTCCAAGGCGGACAAGGAGATGATCATCGTGACCGTCTCCGGGCAGAACAACTGCCAGTTCTGCGTGGTGGCGCACGGCGCGATCCTGCGGATCGTCAAGAAGGACCCGTTCATCGCCGACCAGCTGGCGGTGAACTACCGCAAGGCCGACCTGACCCCGCGGGAGCGGGCCATCTGCGACTTCGCCACCACGGTCAACCTCCGCTCGGACGAGCTCTGCGACGCCGACTTCGCGGCCCTGCGCGAGCACGGGCTCGACGACGAGGACGCCTGGGACATCGTCTCCATCGCCGGGCTCTTCGGCCTGAGCAACCGGGTGGCCAACGCCACCGACATGCGGCCGAACCCGGAGTTCTACCTCATGGGCCGGGTGCCGCGGGGCAAGTGAGCCCGCGGGACACCACGGCCCCGCCGCCGTGTCCAGACCACGCCAGGCCGCGGCCCAAGGCATTCCTGACTAATGGGCGTCTGTCCAGAGCATTCGGCCCGCTCGCCCACGAACTCATCCGGACCCTGCAGGAGATCCAGGTGGGCCAGCTCCGCCGCACCGCCTACGAGTCGCTGGCGCTCCGGACCGACGTGCCCGACCTGCGGCGCTTCGTCCGCGCGATCATCCAGGCCGACGCCTACGGCATCTCCGTGGCCGACGTCCTGCGCACCCAGGCCTCCGAGATGCGGCTCAAGCGGCGCCAGCGGGCGGAGGAGAAGGCCCAGCAGGTGCCGGTCAAGGTGATCTTCCCGCTCATGTTGTGCATCCTGCCCGTACTGTTCATCGTGCTGCTCGGACCCACCGCGATCAACATGATGGAGGCGTTCTCCTGACATGCTCTTCGTGATTGCCGTGGCCACGGCCGTGGTGTCCGGGCTGGCCGCCGCCCTGCTCGGGCGGTGGATGCGCTCCCTCGCCGATTCCGACTCCCGGTGGCTGCGCAGTGGCCTGCACGTGGCGCTGGCCGCGGCCGGGGGCTACGGCGCGGCGTACCTGGCGTTGGGGTGGGCCGACCTGGCGGCCTTTGTCGCACTGGCCGTGGCGTGCGCCCTGCTGGTGCCGATCGACCTGGCGGTCTACCGACTGCCGGACGCGATCGTCCTGCCCCTGTACCCCGTGGTGTTGGGCGGGCTGGCGGTGACGGCCGGGATGTTCGACGTCTGGGGCTCGTTCGGCCGGGCCGCCGCCGCCGCGGCCGTGCTGCTGGCGCTCTACTTCGTCCTGGCCCTGATCAACCCGTCCGGGCTGGGCCTGGGGGACGTCAAGCTGTCCGGCGTGCTCGGGGCGTTCCTGGGCTGGCTGGGGTGGCCGGCCGTCATGGCGGGCACCCTCGCGGCCTTCGTGATCAACGCGGCGGTGGCGCTGGTGCTGCTCGCGGCCGGGCGGGTCGGAGCCAAGAGCGGCATCGCGTTCGGCCCGGCGATGGTGATCGGCGCGGTGCTCGGGGCCGCCTACTGGGTCATTCGGTCAGGAGTGCCCGTGGGCTGAGTCCCGCGTCCGCGCCGGGCTGCCCGCCCGCCCCGCCCCGCCCCACCCGCCCGGCCCGCCCGCCCCGCGAAATCCGCTACTCCGCCGCACACCTCGCTAGCCGATTCCGGGTAGCGGACCTCGCAGACGGGTAGCGGATTCCCGGGGGGCGGGGGGCGGGGGGCGGGGCGGGGGGCGGGGCGTCAGACGCTTGCGCGGAAGCGGCGCAGCCGCAGGCTGTTGGCCACCACGAACACCGAGGAGAACGCCATCGCCGCGCCCGCGATCATCGGGTTGAGCAACCCCGCCGCGGCCAGCGGCAGCGCTGCGACGTTGTAGGCGAACGCCCAGAACAGGTTGCCGCGGATGGTGCCCAGCGTGCTGCGGGACAACCGGATCGCGTCCGCCGCCGAGCGCAGGTCGCCGCGGACCAGGGTGAGGTCGGAGGCCTCGATCGCGGCGTCGGTGCCGGTGCCGATCGCCAGCCCGAGGTCGGCGGTGGCGAGGGCGGCCGCGTCGTTGACGCCGTCGCCGACCATGGCCACCACGCGCCCCTCGGACTGCAGCCTCCGGACCACGTCGACCTTGTCCGCGGGCAGCACTTCAGCGATGACCGTGTCGGGCCCGGGGTCGATGCCGACCTGCGCGGCCACCGACGCCGCGACGGCGCCGTTGTCGCCGGTGAGCAGGATCGGGGTCAGTCCCAGATCACGGAAACGACGGATGGCCTCCGCCGAGGTCGGTTTGATCTGATCGGCCACCACCAGCACGCCGCGCGCCCGGCCGCCCCAGCCAACGGCGACGGCGGTCTGGCCCTGCTCGGCAGCCGCGTCCATCGCCCGCCGGAGCTCGGCCGGGAGTGGCATGTTCCGCTCCGCGAGCAGGGCCGGACGGCCCACCACGACTACGGCGTCGTCGTGGCCCCCCTCCCCTGGACCCCCGCCTGCGGCGACGCGACCCCACACGCCCAGACCCTCCACGTTGGCGAACCCGCGGACGTCCGGGAGCTCGCCGACCCGCTCGCGGGCGCCGGCGGCGATCGCGCGGGCGATGGGGTGCTCGGACGCGTCCTCGACGGCGCCGGCGCGGCGCAGAACCTCGGCGGGGTCGTCGCCGTCGGCTACAACCGTAGAGACCAGCGCGTGCGTGCCCGTGGTGACGGTGCCGGTCTTGTCCAGCACGATCGTGTCGACCCGGCGGGTGGACTCCAGGACCTCGGGGCCCTTGATGAGGATGCCCAGCTGCGCCCCACGGCCCGTGCCCACCATGAGCGCCATGGGCGTGGCCAGGCCGAGCGCGCACGGGCAGGCGATGATGAGCACGGCCACGGCGGCCGTGAACGCCATGGACGCGCCGGCGCCGGTGAGGATCCAGTAGGCGAAGGTGGCCACGGCCAGCACCAGGACGACGGGGACGAAGACCCCGGAGATGCGGTCGGCCAGGCGCTGGGCGGCGGCCTTGCCGGACTGGGCATCCTCCACCATCCGCGCCATCTGCGCGAGCTGGGTGTCGGCGCCGACGCGGGTGGCGCGCACGATGAGGCGGCCGCCCACGTTGACGGTGCCGCCCACCACCGCATCGCCCTCGGCGACCTCGGCGGGAACGGATTCGCCGGTGACCATGGCGGTGTCGATCGCGGAGGCACCGTCGATCACGGCGCCGTCGGTGGCGAGCTTCTCGCCGGGGCGGACCACGAACTCGTCCCCGACCTGCAGGTCCTCGACAGGGATGCGGGTCTCCACACCCTTGCCGTCCACGCCCCTGCGCAGCACCGCGACGTCCTTGGCGCCCAGCTCGAGCAGGGACCGCAGCGCCGCGCCGGCCGAGCGCTTGGAGCGGGCCTCGAAGTAGCGGCCCAGCAGCACGAACGTGGTGACGCCGGCCGCGGCCTCGAGGTAGATGTCGCCGGCGCCGTCGCTGGGCGAGAGGCTGAGCTCGAAGCCGTGCGTCATCCCCGGCATCCCGGCGTGGCCGAAGAACAGGGCGTACAGCGACCACAGGAAGGCCGCCGACGTGCCGATCGACACCAGCGTGTCCATGGTGAACGCGCCGTGCCGCAAGTTGACGGCGGCCGCGCGGTGGAACGGCCACGCGCCCCACACCACGACGGGGGCGGCGAGGGTGAGCGAGAGCCACTGCCAGTTGGTGAACTGCAGCGCCGGGATCATGGCCATGGCGATCACGGGGAACGCGAGCGCGGCAGAGATCATCACGCGCCGGCGCAGGCTCTCCACCCGGTCGGGCGCGGCGGAGTCGTCGGTGGCGTTGCCAGCCGCGCCCGCGCCCGCGCCTTCGCCCGCGCCTTCGCCCGCGCCGGCGTCGTGCCGCGCCGGCGTCCGCGGCTGCGGCAGGCGCGCGGAGTACCCGGCCTGCTCGACGGTGTCCAGCAGGAGCCGGGACTCGACGCCCGGGGCGAACTCCACGCGCGCCTTCTCGGTGGCGTAGTTGACCTCGGCCGTGACGCCCTCGAGCTTGTTGAGCTTGCGCTCGATCCGGTTGGCGCACGACGCGCAGGTCATGCCCTCGATCTGCAGCTCCAGGACGGTGTGCTCGCCGGTGGTCACCGCGCTCACGCCCCCGACGTGAGCGTGTACCCGGCCTCGTCCACCGCGGCGCGGACCGCCGCGGGATCGACGGGGTCGGAGGAGACGACGACGAGCCGGCCGGACTCCAGCTCGACCTCGACGTCCGTGACGCCGGGGATCTCGGAGACCTCCTCCTCGACGGAGGCGACACAGTGTCCGCAGGTCATGCCGGAGACGGTGAAGGTGGCGGTGGCGGTCATGGTGTTCTCCTCGGGTCGGGACGGTGGTGTGGGGCGGGGGCCGGCGGGTTAGGACCTGACCAGGCGCGCGATGGCGGCGTTGGCCTCGGCGAGTTTGGTCTCCGCCTCCGGGCCGCCGTGCTCGATCGCGCCGGCCACGCAGTGGCGCAGATGCTCCTCGAGCAGGTTGAGCGAGAGCGACTGCAGGGCCCGGGTCGTGGCGGAGATCTGCGTGAGGATGTCGATGCAGTACTTGTCCTCCTCGACCATCCGCTGCAGCCCCCTGGCCTGCCCCTCGATGCGGCGCAGCCGCTTGAGGTGGTCCTCCTTGTGCGGGGCGTATCCGTGCTCGGCCATGCTTCATACGATACCCCCCTACGGTATGGGGTGCATGACGGTCACCGGACCGGCCGCTGAACGCCTGGTCAGACACCGGGTCGGGCCACGCTCCCTATTCCCTCCCCCCTGATCCGGCGCTACTCTTCCGCTACGCCGATAGCGGAGGAGCGCCATGCCCGGACTGTCCCGTCGCCAGTTCGTGAGCCGCGTGGGCGCCCTCGCCGCCCTGTGGTCCATGGCCCCGGCCGCACTGGGCGGCAGACTCGCGTCCGCCCAGCGGGCCCCCGAGGAGCCGCCGTCCACGCTGACGGGGACCATCCTCCGGAAAGAGGGTCCCGCGAACTCGTACCGCACCCTCGCGGCGGGGCCGGGCGAGGAGTACCTGCCCCGGCTCGACATCCTGCGCACCGCGCCGTCGTCGACCCGGGCGGACTCACGCCGCTCCCTCCTCTACCTGGGGCACCTCTCCGACATGCACGTCATCGACGCGCAGTCCCCCTGCCGCATCGAGCCGATGATCGTCCAGGACCACGCGACGTGGGCCTCGGCGTTCCACCCGCAGGACCCGCTCACCGTCCACGTCACCGCCGCCATGGTCAAGTCGTTCGCGGACAACTCGACCAGCCCGGTGACCGGGGCGCCGCTGGGGGCGGCGGTGGTCACCGGGGACAGCGCGGACATGCACTCCCACCTCGAGCTGCGGTGGTACATCGACGTCCTCGACGGGGTCCCGGTGACCTCGAACAGCGGGTCGCCCACCGAGTTCGAGGGCGTGCAGGCGTGGCGGGACGCCGAGTGGGCGTACCGGCCGGACGACCCCTCGGGCGGGGCGTTCGGCGACCACGGTTTCCCGCGGCTGCCGGACCTGCTGACCCAGGCCATCTCCCGACCCGTCGAGTCGGTGGGCCTGCCGGTCCCGTGGTACGCGGTGTACGGCAACCACGACACGCTCCTGCTGGGCGCGTTCGGTCTGTCCCCCCAGATGCACGCGATGGCGGTCGGGCCGGAGAAGTCCCACACGCTCGCCGCCACCTCGACCTCGATCCTGGCCGGATACGCCGCCACCTCGAGCTCCCTGCAGCGGCTGCTCGACGCCTGGGGCGTCCGCTCGGGGACCAGACCGGGATTCCGAGGGGTCACCGCGGATCGGCGCCGGTACCTGTTCGAGCAGCGCGAGTTCATGGCGGAGCACTTCACCACCACGGAGACCCCCGGTCCTGTCGGCCACGGATTCACCCAGCACAACCTCGACTCCGGGGAGACCTGGTGGACCGCGGACGTGACGCCCCACGTGCGCCTGATCGGACTGGACACCTGCAACGCGGTCGCCGGGGCCGACGGCGCGGTGCCGGCCACCCAGTTCGAGTGGCTGAGGGGCCAACTGGAGCGCGCGCGGTCGGAGAACACCCTCGTCCTGGTGCTGACCCACCACAACAGCATGACCCTGGAGAACCGCGCGCGACGGCCGGGTTCCACGGAGAGGCTCCACGGCGCCGAGGAGTTCATCGACCTGCTGGCGTCCCATCCCGTGGTGGTGGCGTGGCTCAACGGGCACACCCACCAGAACCAGATCCTCGCCCACCGCCGGGGCGACGGCGGGTTCTGGGAGATCACCACCGCCTCCTGCATCGACTTCCCCCAGCAGCAACAGACCGTCGAGATCGTGGACAACCGCGACGGGACGCTGTCGCTGTTCTCGACCGTCCTCGACCACGCGTCCCCGGCGACCCCCGGTCCGTCCGGGGGATACCTGGACCTGGCGTCCCGGAGCCGGGAGCTGGCGGCCAACGACTGGGCCGAGAACCCCCTGATGAGACGGGGCTCGGCGCTGGACCGCAACACCGAGCTCCTGCTGCCCGCCCCGTTCGACACGGAGACCATCACGGACGCCTCGCTGGAGCAGCAGCACCTGCGCGAGCGCGCCCGCCTCCTCGTCCACGAGCAGCGGCGGGCCGGGCGATGACGCGCGCGGGGTCCGGAGCCGTGACCGGAACGGCGGTGTCGGCCGTGTCGGCGTTGGTCGTCGTGGCGCTGGCCCTCGCCGGGTGTTCGCAGATCGACGCCCTCGCGCCGGTGGGGGGCGCGGAGATCGCGGACCTCCGCTACGCGACCAACGAGGTGCTCCTTGAGCAGGGCGTCGAGATCCTCGTCGCGCCGGTGTGCGAGGGCGCGGGCGGGGAGCTGCACTGTGCCGGCGAGACCGCCGGCGGGGAGGCGATCACCTCGACCGCGACCTCCGCGGACGCCTCCTCCTTCGAACTCAGGATCGGTGACCGCGTCCTCTTCGCGGGGCCGGTCCAGGGCGTCCTCGACCGCAACGGAACGGTGGGCGCACGATGATCGGGACGTGGCGGGGGTTCGCGCGGGGCGCACGGGTGACGATCCCCGTCGTCGTCGTCACCGCGCTCGTCCAGGCCGTACTGGTGATCGGAGACCCGACGCCGGAGGGCACGTGGGGCTTCACCCTCCGCGCGGTCGCGTCCGTGGTGGCGGTGATCGTCGCACTCTGGCTGGTCGTGTGGGCGGCGGCCTCGGCCGTCCGCCCGGGCGCGACGTTCTCGATGCCGCCGGCCTCGAGACCGCCGGTCGGGTTGCTGGCCGGCGCGGCGGGGGCCGTGGGCCTCGGTGCCGTGGCCGGGATCCTCTCGCCGGTCCTGCCGCTGGTCGTCGCCGTGGCGGGGCTGCCGGCGCTCACGGCCCTGGCGACGACGCCGAGGTGGTCCACCTCGCGCAGCGTCCGCCGCTCGCCCGGTCGTGTCGTTCTCGCGCTCGGGCTGACGGTGCTGGTGTTCGTCGTCGACTGGGTCCTCGCCCTGGTCCTCGGATTCTTCGTCGGCGGGCCGGTCTCCGCCGCGCTCACCTGGGTGGTGTTCGGCGTCACCGCGGCGTTCCTGGCCACCCACTGGGCGGTGCTGCACCGACGGGCCGCGGGATAGGCGAGGGCCGCCATCCGGTCGGCCCGGATGACGGCCCTCGTCCGGCGGGTTGCGCCTAGCCGCGCGCGAGCAACCGACCCTCCGCCCGGTCCGGCAGCAGGTACTCCGCGGACATCGCGGCCGCGACGGACCCCGCGATCACCAGCACGAAGCCGATCACGGCGACGTACGGCCCGTAGGTCACCGCCATCTCCGGGGACAGGCCCGTGAGGGTCGGCTCCGAGGTGCCGGTGGAGCCGTAGAGCACCCAGACGAAGCCCAGGTGGGCGACCAGGACCAGGGTCGCCGTCACCGCGTTGAGGATGGCGAAGATGCCCAGTCGGCTGAGGAGCGTGACCACGGCGAGGACGGACAGGCCGACCAGCCCGAGGAAGTTCACCGGGGTGATGGCCCGGAGGCCCAGCACGTCGGGCAGCGAGATGCCGGTGATGGACTGGCCGCCGCCGGACACCCAGGGCAGGTACAGGCTGATCAGGGCGATCGCCAGACCGGCCAGGGCGACCGGGGCGCCGACCCGGCTCTGGATCACCGGCTGGGCCTTCCTCGTGCCGGCCGTCGCGGACTCCGGGGAGGCCGCGCGATCGGGGACATGGGGAGCGTGGATGGTCATGTCGGTCGTCCTCTCGGGTGCCCACGTCGGAGATGTGAGATAGGACACACACTATGTTGATGCGACACCTTCCGCTACCCCGGCAAGCTAGGAGTCCTCTGAGATTTTCGCGCGGCCCCGTTCGCAGGCTGGGGGGACGGCGACCCTAGACTCTGCTTACTTCGTGAGTCAGAACACAGCAGCCGGGGGGACCGTGCCACTTCGTCGAACCGCGATGCGCGCAGCCGCATTCGCCACCACCATCGTCACCACCCTCGCCGGCGGGGCGGCGATCGCGCCCGCCGCCGCCCAGGGCTCGTCCACCCACCCGGCTCCGGCGTTCTACCAGCCGCCGGCCGAGCTGCCCGCCGCCGCGGGCGCGCTCATCAGGACCGAGGCCTTCCCGCTGGCCGGCGCCCTCCCGGCGATCCCGGGGGCGGAACAGCTCACCTCGGCCGCCGGCCCGCTGTCCACCGACGCCCGGCGGATCATGTACACCTCGGTCGGCTCGCGGGGCCAGCAGATCGCCGTGACCGGCGCCTACCTCCAGCCCCGCGCCCCGTGGACCGGCCCGGGCACCCGACCGCTCGCGGTGATCGCGCCCGGCACGCAGGGACAGGGCGACCACTGCGCGCCGTCCACGACGTTCCAGAACCTCGCCACCGTCCGGACGGACCCCCCTGGCGTCGGGGTGGGCTACGAGCTGATCAAGGCCTACGCGTTGCTCGCCCGCGGCTGGGCGGTCGCGATCACCGACTACGAGGGCCTGGGCACGCCGGGCATCCACTCGTACGTGAACCGTGAGGCGTCCGCCCGCGCGGTGCTCGACCTCGCCCGGGCCGCCCCGACCGTGCCCGGCGCGGACGTCGGCCCCGGCCCGCGGACGGTGTTCATCGGCTACTCCCAGGGGGGCGGCTCCGTGGCCGCGGCCGCGGAGCTCCACCCGCAGTACGCGCCCGAGATCAACCTGGTGGGGACCGCGGCCGGCTCGCCGCCCGCCGACCTCCTGGCCACCCTGGAGAAGGCCGACGGTTCCGCGATCGCCGGCGTGATCGGGTACGCCCTGAACAGCCTCGTGGCGGCCTATCCGCAGATGGCGGACGCGCTCGACGGGCACCTCAACGACCGGGGTCGCCAGATGCTGGCGGTCACCTCGGATCAGTGCATCGGCGAGACCGCCGTCCAGTTCTTCCAGCGCCGCACAGGCGAGTTCACCGCCTCCGGCGCCTCCGCCGGCGACATCGCCCGACAGGACCCCGTGATCATGGGCTTCCTCGAGCGCCAGCGCATCGGCCGGCTCACGCCCACCACGCCGGTGCGGATCCTCTCGCCGGTGAACGACGACGTGGTGGCCGGCCCGCAGTCCCTGCAGCTGGGCCGCGACTGGTGTGCGCGGGGGGTGGCCGTGGACATGGTGATCGACCACACCCCGCCGGTGGCCACCGGGATGGTGATCAACCACGCCGCGCCGATGCTCACCGGGCTCGGCGGGGCCGTGCAGTACCTGGCGGACCGGATCGACGGGCTGCCGGCGCCGGTCAACTGCGGGACGTACTGAGACCCGGACGGGGGTCCCTACCTACAAGCAGATTGCGCAATCTAGTTGTAGACTCTGCGGGGTGACCGACCCTCCCGACCCGACCGCCCTGGCCGCCGACCTGCGCGAGGCCCTGCGCCCGCTGTGGCGGCGGTTCGGCGAGCACCGGACGCTGTCCATGGGCAAGACCGGGATCATGGCGAGCCTCGAGCGCCACGGCGCACTCGCCGCCACCGACCTCGCCGCCCGCGAGCGCATCAGCCACCAGGCGGTGGCCAACGCGATCCGCGAGCTCGCGGACCTGGGCCTGGTCTCCCGCAGCCCGGACCCCGGCGACGGCAGGCGGACGCTCGTCACCCTCACCGACGCCGGACGGGAGCGCCTGGTCAGCGAACGCGCGGCGGGCCAGGAGTGGTTGATCCACGCGGTGGCCGACGGCCTGAGCGAGTCCGAACGCGCCACCCTGGCCGCGGCCGTACCCCTGCTCCGCCGGCTGGGCCCGGAGGACGTCCGGTGACCACCACCGACCGCCGGCCCGCGCCCCGCAGGTTCGTCCCGGCGCTCGTCTACGCGGCGCTGACCAGCGCGATCGTCAGCTCGCTCGGCATGCTCCTGGTGCCGTCGGTGGCCACCGAGTTCGGCATCACCGTGAGCGCCGCCCAGTGGATGCTCACCGTGAACCTCCTCGTGGGCGCCGTGGCCACCCCGATCATGGGGCGCCTCGCCGACGGGCCGCACGCCCGGCGCCTGCTCCTGGTCTCGCTCGGCGTGATCTTCGCCGGCTCGGTGGTGGCCACCGTCGCCACCGACTTCACCGTCTTCCTCCTCGGCCGCGCGCTGCAGGGCCTGCTGTACGGCACCGTCCCGGTCACCATCGCCCTGGCCCGGCGGCACCTGGGTCACCCCGAGTCCCAACCCGCGATCTCCACCCTGTCCGTCACGGTGTCGGTGGGGATGGGGCTGGGGTATCCGCTCACGGGGGTGCTCGCGTCCGCGTTCGGCCACCGCGCCGCGTTCGCCTTCGCCGCGCTCTTCGTGGCCACCGCCGCGGTCGGGGTGTGGCGCTTCATCCCCGCCGGCCCGGACCCGCATGCCCCGCGGACCCGGTTCGACCTGCTCGGCGCCGCCCTGTTGGGCCTCGGCCTGGCGACGCTCCTGCTGTGGATCTCCGAGGCGCCGGGCTGGGGCTGGGGCGCGCCGCGGGCGCTGGCCGTGCTGGCGGTGTCGCTCGCGGCGCTCGCCGCGTGGGCCGTCCACAGCGTCCGGACCCGGCACCCCCTCATCAACCTCCGGGTGGTCCGCCGCCCCGAGGTGCTGCTGGCCAACGCCACCGCGATCGGGCTGGGCACGGCCATGTACATCGGCCTGTCCATCGCGAGCCTGGTCGCCCAGGCCCCCACCACCACGGGCTTCGGGCTGGACGTCCCGCTGATGTGGGCCGGGTTCATGATGGCCCCGCTGTCGGTGGGCAGCCTCCTGGCCAACCGGGCCGTCCGCGCCCTGTCCCGGCGCCTGGACATGGCGGTCTTCCTCCCGGTGGGGGCGGCCGTGATGACCCTGGCGTCGGTGCTGCTGTGGCTGGCGCACGCGAACTTCTGGACGCTGGCCGCCGGCATGTTCCTGTTCGGCGCCGGGATCGGCTCGGGCTACGCCGCCATGCCCGCGCTGATCGCCCGCAGCGTGGCGGCGGACCAGCTCGGCAGCGCGGTGAGCTTCAACCAGGTCCTGCGCACGGTCGGCGGGGCGGTCGGCGCCGCGCTGTCCGCCGCCGTGCTCGCCGCCCACCCGTCCGACTCGACCTACTCCACCGAGGCGGGCATCACCGTCGCGTTTGCCATGGGCGTGGCGTGTTGCGCGGCGGTGATGGTGGCGTTGACGTGGCACGCCGTCCTGTCCCGACGCGCCTGATCACGACGACGAGGTCCCGCGTAGCCCGGTGCCGGGGCACCCCCGGGCGATACCGTCCTCCGCATGAGCGTGCTGAGCTGGATCCCCCTCGCCCTGGTGACCCTCGTGCACCTGGCGGCGCTCGCGGCCGGCGCCGCGACCGCGGCTTCGTTGTCACAGGTCCTGCTCATGCCCGCGCTGGCCGTCGTGCTGCTGGCGTTGCCCCGCGAGGGCCGCGGACCCTCCTGGCGGTGGGCGCTCGGCGCGCTGGCCGCGAGCTGGGTGGGCGACTCCCTGCCCAAGGTCGTGCCCGAGGACGCGCGGTTCCTGGCGATGGTGGGCGGGTTCGCGGTGGCGCAGGTGCTGTGGGTCGTGGCGTTCACCCGCGTGCCCAGGGGCCGTCCCCCGCTGGCGTTCACGCTGCTGCTCATCGCCGTGGCCGCGGCCCTGCTCGCGGTGACCGTGCCGCAGGCCGGGGCGCTGGCCCCGGCGGTGGTGGTCTACGGGCTGCTCCTGGCCGCGACCGCCTACCTCGCGGCGAGCCACGGCTGGGTCGGCGGGCTGGGCGGTGCGCTGTTCGTGCTCTCCGACGGGCTGATCGCCCTTGGCGCGTTCCGCCCGGAGCTCGTGGACTGGCCGCGGCGGGACCTGGTGGTGATGGCCACCTACGTGGCCGCGCAGGCCCTGTTCGTGGCGGTCGTCCTGCGCACCCGGCCCCCCGGCCGGGCCGTCACCAGGTGACGCGCTCCGGGCGGGCGTCGGCGAGGATCTCCTCGCGGTCCTCTGCCAGGAGGAACCCCTCGGCGACGAGCCGGTCCGTCGCCTCACGGTAGGCGCCCAGGTAGTGATCGCGATCCCGCCACCGCCGCCGCAGCAGTTGCTCGTCCAGCTCCACGGTCCGGCCGAGGAGCATGCACAGGGGCTGCGCCTCGGGGTGGGGGACGCCGGTGAGCTGCTCGACCGGGGCCTCCACGGCCGGCGTCCTCACGCCTCCGCGGGCGTTGCCCAGCTCGTCGGCGATCACCTCGTCGTCGTCGATCTCCACCGGCGGCGCGGCCGGCGGACGCGCACCCCCGGCGACCCACTCGAGCAGGTGGCGCAGCCCGGCCCGCAGGACGAACACCTGCTGGCCGCTGTTGACCGGGCCGTGGCAGTCGACGAACTGCGCGAACTCCCCCAGCTGGTACAGGTCCGCGTGCCCCTGTCCGGCGATCTCCCACGTCATCACCCACTCGGAGTCGGGCTGGCGCGCGGGGGCCGAGCCGATCAGGCCCACCAGGTCGCCCTCGGCCTGGACCACCACCACGGGCACGCCGACGTCCTCGCGCAACCGGGCCGGGCCCCGGGTCAGGGCCGCGCGGATGTCCGCGCCGCGGCCGCGGTCGTCGAAGGGCAGGTACCCGGCTCCACGGCTGTGGAGGAGGAACGCGTCGAACTCGCGGGCCAGCGGGTGGACGCCGTTGACGTACGAGGTCAAAGCGAACGCCGACTGGGACTCGCCGACCGCGATCACCGTGTGCGGGGTGAGGTCCGCGAGCGGCCCGTGACCGTCCGGCCGGCGGGCGGACCGGCCCACCTGCGTGACGATGTCGTAGGAGTAGGCGTCCCCGGGGTGGTGCAGGTCGCCGTAGCGCTCGGGCCGCTGGGCCCGCAGCCCGGTGGTCTGCCCGCCGAGGCCCACCGCCGCGTCCCCGCCCTCGACCGCGATGAACTGCGCCGACACGCCGACCCACGCGTGTCCGGCCCGGAGGATCTCGTCGGCGAGATAGGTGTAGTCGGGTGCCGCGTCCTGCCCTCCACTGACGTTGAGCCACTCCACCAGGACCACGCCGCTGAACGCCCCGGCCTGCGGTCGGCGCACCAGCACGCGCGTGGCGAAGGGGGCCGAGTCGGCCTCGGTGAGCTCGAAGCGCCCGTCCTCCGGGGTGGCGTCCGCGCGGTAGGACAGGGCCCGGCCCGAGGCGGTCCACTCGGACTCGGTGTACCCGGCTGCCGCCAGGTCGGGGCCCTTCCGTCCGGACATCGGCGGGAACGCACGTCCCGCGGTGAGCTCGGTGAACGTCGGGCGGGGGGATCGCTGCATGGTGCGATTGTCGCCGGTCCGCGCCGGCGCCGGACCCCTTTACCCTCTGTAGGGTCGCGCGAGAGGCCGCCGATCACCGAGGAGCCCACGTGACCGCACTCTTCTCCCAGTTCCTGCCGGGCAGCGTGGAGACGCCCGGCGCCCGGATCCACGTGCGGGCCGGCGGTTCCGGCCCGCTGGTGGTGCTCCTGCACGGCTACCCGCAGACCGGCGCGATGTGGCACCCGATCGCCGACCGCCTGGCGGCGGATCACACCGTCGTGGTGCCGGACCTGCGCGGGTACGGCGCGTCCGTGTGCAACGATGACGACTTCTCCTTCCGCGCCATGGCCGCCGACGTCGCCGCCCTGATCCGGGGGTTCGGACGGGGCGACGACGGCAAGGCGATCGTCATCGGCCACGATCGGGGCGCCCGGACCGCCCACCGGCTGGTGCTCGACCACCCGGGGCTCGTCGCGCGCGTCGCGCTGCTCGACATCCTGCCCACCACGGAGGTGTGGCGGCGGATGACCCCGGAGATGATCCGCGCGTACTACCACTGGGGCTTCCTCGCGCGGCCCGAGATCGCGGAGCCGATGATCGTCGACGACCCGGTGCGGTTCCTCCACTCGGCGCTGGCCGGCCTGTACTCCCCCCTCGAGGCCTTCCACCCGCGCGCCCTGGCCGAGTACGAGCAGGCGATCCGGCGGCCCGGGGTGATCCACGCGATCTGCGGCGACTACCTGGCCGGCGCGACGGTGGACCTCGAGCACGACGCGTCGGACTTCGACCGCCGCCCGGACCTGCCGACGCTGGTGCTGTGGGGATCGAGGGGCAAGGTGGGGGCGGAGGTCGACCCGCTGGAGGTCTGGCGCGGGCGACTCCCCCGCGCGGAGGGCCGTCCGATCGACGCCGGGCACTTCCTCGTGGAGGAGGCGCCGGAGCAGACGTGGGCGGCGCTCGAGGAGTTCATCCGACGCGGCTGAGCGTCCGTGGCGGCGCGGGCGGTCTCACCCGGCGTGGCCGAGGCCCCGCGCCAGCTGATCGGCCCAGGCCGTGACGACGTACCCGCGCCGCGTGGAGTCGTCGGTCAGGACCCCGGCCAGCGCCAGACCTCGACACAGGTCGAGGGTCGCCTGGACCAGCGCACGGACGTCCGGATCCGAGTCGACCTCCCCCAGGAGCCGCACCGCCAGCCGGTGGGCCTCCTGGGCGAAGCGCCGCTCGAGGGGCATCACGGCCTCGCGGACCCTGTCGTCCACGGACGCCGCCGCCCACACCTGTAGAGCGGCGCGGAAGAGATCGCCGGAGTAGACCTCGACCAACGCCTCGACCGCGGAGTGCACGCGCTGCGCCCCCGTCGCCTCCGGCACCGGCACGGCCAGCACGAGAGAGGTGCGCTTGTCGAACATGTACTCCAGCGCGGCCACGACCAGGCTCTCCCTGGTGGGGAAGTGGTGCTGCAGGGCGCCGCGGCTGATCCCCGCGGCGTCGGCGATGGTGGCGTTGGTGGAGGCGGTCCAGCCCATCGAGGCCACACAGTGCACGGTCGCCTCGAGGAGGCGCAGGCGCGTGGCCCGGCTTCGGTCCTGCTTGGGCTCCGACAGCGGCGGCATGGTCTCGTTCCTCCTCGTTGATCCCCGCGATGGTGCCACACGGGCTCCCGCGACACCGCGTATAGAAAAACAATCCGTCTGGATTGTTTGTTTGGGATCGAGTGGCTATCGTCACACCATGACTGATTCCGGATACGGCTCCTGGGCCACCCGACAGGCCCTCCGCAACGGGGCTCGCATCGCCTTCATCGACGGCGTGGGGGGCGCCACCACGACGTACGCGCAGTTCGAGGCCCGCACCAACCAGCTCGCCGCGGCGCTCACGTTGCGGGGCGTCCAGCGCGGCGACCGGGTGGCGCTGCTGCTTCTCAACAGCCCCCAGATGATGGAGATCTACTTCGCGGTGGCCAAGCTGGGCGCGATCGCCGTCCCGGTGAACTTCCGGCTGCACCCGTCGGAGGTCGCGTACGTGCTGGAGGACTCTGGGGCGTCGTTCCTGTTCCACAGCACCGCCTTCACCGAACTCGCGGACGCGGCGACCGATCAGAACACCCGGATCCGGGGAACCGTCACCGTGCCGACCGTCCGGGAGCGCGCCGGCGCCGGCGGGGGCGACTACGAGGCGTTCCTCTCCGGCGGCTCTCCCGACCGCGTGGAGAACCACGTCTCCCACGACGACGTCTGCGTGCTCATGTACACCTCCGGCACCACGGGCCGCCCAAAGGGCGCCATGCTCACGCACGGCAACTTCTTCCACAACGCGGTCAACGCCATGGGATTCGACTCGGGTATCGGCCGCACCGACATCACCGTCTCCGCGGCGCCCCTGTTCCACATCGGCGCGCTCGGCGTCCACACCCTGCCGTTCCTCTTCGTCGGCGGGACGGTCCTCATCATGGAGGCCTTCGCCCCCGACCTCTGGCTGGACGCCGTCGAGCAGCACGGGGTGACCAAGGCGTTCCTCGTCCCCGCCATGTGGGCGGCCGTGGCGCAGTCGGAGTCGATCAGCACCCGCGACCTGTCCACGCTCCGATCGGCGATCAGCGGCGGAGCACCGTGCCCGATCACCGTCATCCACGCTCTGCGCGGGTACGGCATGGAGTTCACCGAGGGCTTCGGCATGACCGAGACCTCCCCCAACGCGGCGTGCCTGCAGCCCGAGGACGTCGTCGACCACGCCGGCTCGATCGGTCGTCCCGTGCAGTTCATGGACTTCCGGATCCTCGACGAGGAGGGCCACGAGGTGCCCGGCGGCGAGGTCGGTGAGCTGTGCGTGCGCGGCCCCAACGTCTTCGTCGGCTACTGGGGCAAGCCCGCAGAGACCGCCCAGGCCCTGCGCGGCGGCTGGTTCCACACCGGCGACCTGGCCCGCGTGGACGACGAGGGGTTCTACACGCTCGTCGACAGGAAGAAGGACATGGTCATCACGGGCGGGGAGAACGTCTACCCGATCGAGGTCGAACAGGTCATGTACCAGCACCCCGAGGTCCGCGAGGTCGCCGTGATCGGCGTCCCGGACGACAAATGGGGCGAGCGGGTGATGGCCGTGGTCGTCCGCACCGAGGGCTCCACCGTCGACGCCGAGGACCTCCGGCTCTGGACCCGCTCGCGGATCGCCCATTTCAAGGCGCCGTCCGAGGTCCGGTTCTCCGACGAGCTCCCCCGCACCGCCACCGGGAAGCTGCTCAAGCGCGAACTGCGGAAGACCGTGGGCGGCACGGACGACGCCGTCTCCCGTTGACCGGCAGCCCCCCGCCGTCACCAGCCCGTCACTGACGCCACCACCACCGAAGGACTGATCAATGACCGAGTCACCCCGATCCCTCGCCGGACGCACCCTGCTCATGTCGGGCGGGAGTCGCGGCATCGGCCTGGCCATCGCGCTACGCGCGGCCCGCGACGGCGCCAACATCGCGATGCTCGCCAAGACCGACAAGCCCCACCCCAAGCTCGAGGGGACGGTGCACACCGCCGCCGCCCAGATCGAGGCGGCCGGGGGGAGGGCCCTGGCGGTGGTCGGCGACGTGCGCGACGAGGACTCGGTCCGCGAGGCGGTGGACAGGACCGTCGACGCGTTCGGCGGACTCGACATCGTGGTCAACAACGCGAGCGCGATCGACCTGTCCCCCACGTCCGAGCTGGCCATGAAGAAGTACGACCTCATGCAGGACATCAACTGCCGCGGCTCGTTCCTCCTCGCCAAGACGGCCCTCCCGCATCTGGGGAAGTCCGACGGCGCCCACGTGCTCACGCTCTCCCCGCCGATCAACCTCAACCCGGCCTGGGCCGGGAAGCACTTGGGGTACACGATCGCCAAATACGGCATGAGCCTGGTGACCCTCGGGCTCGCGGAGGAACTCCGCGGTCTCGGGATCGCCGCCAACAGCCTGTGGCCGCGCACCACCATCGCCACCGCCGCGGTCGCCAACCTCCTGGGCGGAGCCGAGATGGTCGCGCGCAGCCGCACCCCGGAGATCATGGCGGACGCGGCGCACGCCGTGCTCACCCGCGACCCCCGCGGGTGCTCGGGCAACTTCTTCATCGACGACGACGTGCTCGCCTCCGAGGGCGTCACCGATCTCTCGGTCTACGGCGGTCCGATGGACCAGCTGGAACTCGACATCTTCCTCGACGGCTGACGCCGGAATCACGCCAGAACAGGGCTCGGGGAGCCGGGTCGGCCGGCTACCCGCCGGTCAAGCCGGCTGGCGACCCCGCCGCGGCCCGCGACGAGGTCGGTGTCGTGAAGGTGGACGGCGTAGCGGTCGGCGGCGTGGAGGTGGGCGGCGTGGAGGTGGGCGGCGTCGCGGTCGAACTGGCCGCCGTTGTCGACGTCGCGCGCGAGGTCGAGCTCGGGGGCGTCGCCGTGGGACAGGGCCCCAGGTGCTTGATCGCCATCCACGCCGGGGCGCCCCTGGCGATGGCCTCGTCGGGGCAGGTCGACTGGTAGATCGACACGTCGCGGACCGACTGCCACCTGCCTCCCCGATAGGCCACCCAGAACGGATCGCCGGAGATCTCGCTGGCCATCACGGCCCATCCGGCGCCGCAGTCGATGATGCGGGCACCGCTGTCGGGGTAGCCGAGGTCGGCGTTGATCACGAGCGCGTCGCAGACCGCGCCCCGTTGCCGGGCCGCCGTCGGCACCGGGGCGACACTGCTCGTCGGGCGTGGTGACGGCCTGGTGGTGGTGGAGGCCGATCGGGTGGTGGTCGAATCGGTGGGGACCGCCGCCGGTCCCGTCTCTGACGCGCCGTCTACACGGATCAGTGCGATGACCACGCCGATGGCCACGACGAGCACCGCGGACGCGGCCGCCAGGGCGGCGACCAGGGCCCTCGACTGCCCGGGGCCCCCACCCCCGTCGTCACCCATTCCGATCACGTCGGCAGCCCTCGACCCGCCGTCCCCCTTACAGGGTCATCCCCGGAGGGAACGGCCCGATCGCGGTGGCATCACCGGCGCCCGCGAAAGGATTCCACACGTACATCGTGGAGTCGTAGTGGGCCGCCGCGTTCGGCTGACCGGGCACCGGCTCCTGCTGGACACGCAACTCCACGTGGAAGTCGCCGCGTTGCCCCAGGAGAACCCGTGGGGTCGCCCCGGGCTGGGTCGCGGTCTTCTCTCCCCGGTGGAAGAGCACCACGGTGGTCGGCGAGGAGACGGTCCCGCCCGCGGTCTCCAGGAAGAGGTAACCGAGTTCGCCGCACAGGTTCCCCTGCTGGCCGACCGTCCAGCCGACCCCCGGGAAGGGCCCCGGCGTCTCGGCGGCGACCCGCTGCACATCCACGTCGCACCTACCGAGCGGCGGCGCGAGCGAGTCGGTGTTGACCGCTGACGCGGCGGGAACCGCAGATGCGAGGAGGCCCGCGGCCACGCCGGCGGAGGTCAGTGCACGGAGGGTGGAGAACATGGGTGGAGGTCGTCTTCTCTCGGATTGCCGCCACCCGGATGATGACATGCATCACACTAGTCTGTGCCGTCGGATCGCGGTCGCCCCTTCCGCCGCGTCGGTACGGTGGGACAACCCGGCGGCGCAACGGCCGCGCCGCCCCAGCAGGAGGACACCGTGCCCGGTCGCGACACCCCCGCCCACGCGTTGGACCAGGCCGTCGCACTCGAGCGGGTCGGCGAGAACCTGGTCCGCGGCCGGACCGTCGACGCGTGGGCCAACATGGTCGGTCCGTTCGGCGGCACCACCGCCGCGGTGATGCTCCAGGCGATCCTCCAGCACCCCGAGCGGCGCGGCGACCCGCTCGCGCTGACGCTCAACTACGCGGGGCCGGTCGCCGACGGCGGATTCGAGATCGAGGTGCGCCCCGCCCGCACCAACAACTCCAACCAGCACTGGTGGCTGGAGATGCGCCAGGGTGGCCAGGTGGTCACCACCGCCACCGCCATCACCGCGCTGCGCCGCGAGACGTGGTCGGAGACCGAGGCCGCCCCGCCCGCGGTCCCGGCGCCGGAGGACCTGGCCCCGGCCGGGTCGGACCGCGGGGTGCGGTGGGTGGAGAACTACGACATGCGGTTCGTCACCGGCGGGTGGGAGGCCGTCGCGAACGGCGAGGCGAGCCGGGAGTCGACGACGACGATGTGGATCCGCGACGAGCCGACCCGCGCTCTCGACCACGTCTCGCTCACCGCCCTGTGCGATTCGTTCTTCCCGCGGTCGTTCCTGCGGCTCGGTCGCCCGGTTCCGGCGGGGACCGTGACCCTCTCGATCCACTACCTGGCCACCGCCGAGGAGATCGCCGCCCAGGGCACCGACTTCATCCTGGGCAGCGTCCACTCCCGCCGCTTCCACGGCAACTACCACGACGAGACCGCGAGGCTGTGGAGCCGGTCCGGCACCCTGCTCGCCACCAGCCACCAGCTGATGTACTTCAAGTCGTAGGAGAGACCCCATGGCCACGACGCACAACAGCACCACCCACGAGGTGTTCAACCAGGCGCCGCCGCGCGTGGACGTTGACGAGTTCGACCTCAACCCGGCCCTGCGGGAGGCCGTGGGCGTGTTCGCGCCCGGGTCCGGCGGGGCCGCGTCCGAGGGCTTCCACGAGATGGGCCGGCACGTGGGCACCGAGCAGTACCAACACGACGCGGAGCTGGCCAACACCCTCACCCCGGTGCACCGGGCCCACGACCGGTGGGGGAACCGGGTCGACGAGATCGAGTTCCACCCCTCCTACCACCGGATCATGCGGTTCTCCGTGGAGCACGGGCTGCACACCGCGGCGTGGGCCGACCCCGGCCCGGGCGCGAACGTCGAGCGGGCCGCCGGGTTCATGCTGGTCTCCCAGATCGAGGCGGGGCACGGGTGCCCGCTGTCCATGACGCACGCCGTGGTCCCCTCGCTGCGGCTCAGCCCGGAACTGGCCTCCGAGTGGGAGCCGGCGCTGCTGTCGAGGGTGTACGACCCCGAGCTGCGCGACCCCGCCACCAAGTCGGGCGTGCTGTTCGGCATGGCCATGACCGAGAAGCAGGGCGGGTCGGACGTCCGCGCCAACACCACCACCGCCGAGCACGTCGGCGACGGCCTCCACCTGCTCCGGGGGCACAAGTGGTTCTGTTCGGCCCCCCAGTCGGACGCCTTCCTGGTCCTGGCCCAGGCCCCGGAGGGCCTGAGCTGCTTCCTCGTCCCGCGCGTCCTGCCCGGCGGAGACCGCAACCCCTTCCTGGTCCAACGCCTCAAGGACAAGCTGGGCAACAAGTCCAACGCCTCGTCGGAGGTGGAGTTCGACGGGACCCTCGGCTGGATGGTCGGCGAGCCCGGCCGCGGGGTCCGCACGATCATCGAGATGGTCGGCCGCACGCGCCTGGACTGCGTGCTGGGCGCGACCGCCGGGATGCGGCAGGGCGTGGCGGAGGCCGCGTGGCACGCCCGCCACCGCGCCGCGTTCGGCGCGACGCTGGTGGATCAGCCCGCGATGGCCGCCGTGCTCGCCGACCTGCAGCTTGAGGCGGAGGCCGCCACGTGGACGGCCGTGCGACTGGCCGCGGCGTACGACGACGAGGAGTCGGCCGCCTACCGTCGGCTGGCCACCGCGGTCGCCAAGTACTGGGTGTGCAAGCGCGGCCCGAACCACGCCTACGAGTCGCTCGAGTGCCTCGGCGGGAACGGCTACACCCAGGCGTTCCCGCTCGCCCGCCGCTACCGGGAGCAACCGGTGTTGGCCGTGTGGGAGGGCTCGGGCAACGTCATCGCGCTCGACGTCCTGCGCGCGATGGCCCGGGAGCCCGAGTCGGTCGCCGCGTTCGACGCCGAGCTCGCCGCCCGGCTGGGCCGCCACGACCTGTTCGACCGACACGTCGAGCGGGTGCGGGGGCTCATCGGGCGGGCGGCCTCGGACCCGGCGGCCGCTCCGGCGATCGCGCGCCGGCTGGTCGAGGCCATGGCGCTGGCCCAGCAGGGCGCGGTGCTGCTCGAGCACGCGCCGGCGGCCGTGGCGGAGGCGTTCTGCCTGGCCCGCCTCGGGGACGACCGCTCGGCCGAGTACGGCGCGCTGCCCGACGGGGTGGACGTGGCCGCGCTCGTCGCCCGCGCGTGAGAAACGACACCGCCGGTTTCGCAATTCCGCTGACAGGCCTGTGAGCGCGGTCACAGACTGGGGGCACCAGACAAAGAGGTGCTGCATGTCCATCGTCGGCGATCCCCGCGATCCGGTCTACCGACCCGGCCCGGCCCCGCTCCGCGCCCGGCTCCCGATCCTCGGCGGAACCCTGGAGTACGTGCACGACCCGCTGGCGACCATGGCCCGCCGGTACCGCGACCACGGCCCGGTCTCCGAACTCAGCTTCCTCGGCGCCACCTGGACAGCGCTGATCGGCCCCGACGCCTGCCAGGTCGCCCTCCGGAACGCCGACAAGGCCTTCGCCAACGGCCCGGGCTGGGGATACCTCGTGGGCCCGTTCTTCGACCGCGGCCTGATGCTGCTGGACTTCGCCGAGCACCACCACTACCGGCTCATCATGCAGGAGGCGTTCACCCGCCCCCGGCTCGAGGGCTACGCCCGCAGGCTGGCCCCGCTGGTCGAGTCCGGCATCTCGGCCTGGTCCCCGGACCGGGCCTTTGAGATCTACCCCGCGCTCAAGTCCCACACGCTGGACCTGGCCACCGAGGTCTTCATGGGCGGCGCCGAGTACGCCGAGCCGGGCGAGATCGAGCGGGTCAACCAGGCCTTTGTCGACTGCGTCCAGGCCGCCAACGGCTACGTCCGCTCCACCGCGCTGCCGTTCACCAAGTGGGGCCGCGCCGCCCGCGGCCGGCGCCTGCTCGAGGACTTCCTCCGCCGCCACCTCCCCGCCCGCCGCGCGACCCCCGGCGAGGACCTGTTCTCGGCCCTGTGTCAGGTGGCCGACGCCTCCGGCGGGATCGACGACGCCGACATCATCAACCAGATGATCTTCCTCCTCATGGCCGCGCACGACACCACCACCAGCACGGTGACCTCGATGGTCTACGAGCTCGGGCGGGACGCGGGGTGGCAGGAGCGGTGCCGGCGGCAGTGCGTCGAACTCGGCCCGTCGCCCACACTCGCCCAGATCGAGGAGACCACCGACCTGGACCTGGTGATGAAGGAGACGCTCCGGCTGCATCCGCCCGTGCCCGTGCTCGCCCGCCGGGCGGTCAAGGACACCGAGGTGTTGGGCGTGCCCATCCCCGAGGGACGGCTCGTCTCGGTGATGCCGCTGCTCTCACACCACATGCCCGAGTACTGGACGGACCCGGAGCTCTTCGACCCCGAGCGGTTCTCCGCTGAACGCCGCGAGGACAAGTCGCACCGCTACGCGTGGGAGCCCTTCGGCGGCGGGGTGCACAAGTGCCTGGGCATGATCTTCGCCAACCTGGAGTCCAAGCTCGTCCTCAGCGCGCTGCTGCGGCACTTCGAATGGTCGGTCCCGCTCGACTACGTCCCCCCCATGAAGAACGACTCGCTGCCCTATCCCGGGGACGGGTTGCCCGTCTCGCTGCGGCCGCTCACCACGGCCCGAGCACTCTGAGTCCGCCCGCCCTGCCGCCGACTCGTCGCCGTCTCGTCGCCGTCTCGTCGCCGTC
>NZ_CALMYY010000084.1 GCF_937873725.1 uncultured Dietzia sp. | reverse complement strand
CGGCACCGGGCCGCGGACCGCACCGGTGCCGGCCGTGGTGGACAGCGCGCCGAGGGGGTTACCCGAGCCCGCGGGATCCGGGCCGGAACCGAGGACCGCCACCGCCGATCAGGCCTCCCCGGACTCGACCGATGACAGGTCGTGTCCGAGCTCGTCGGCCAGCTTGCCGAGCAGCTCGATGGCGGCGTCCGAGATCACGGTGCCGGGCGGGTAGATCGCGGCCGCGCCGGCGTCGTAGAGCTCCTGGAAGTCGCCCGGCGGGATCACCCCGCCGACGGTCACCATGATGTCCCCGCGGCCGACCGCCGCGAGCGCCTCGCGCAGCGCCGGGACGAGGGTGAGGTGGCCGGCGGCCAGCGAGGACACGCCCACCACGTGCACGTCGGCGTCGGCCGCCTGCTGGGCGACCTCCTCCGGCGTCTGGAACAGCGGGCCCATGTCCACGTCGAACCCGAGGTCGGCGAAGGCGGTGCCCACGACCTTCTGGCCGCGGTCGTGACCGTCCTGGCCCATCTTGGCCAGCAGGATGCGGGGACGTCGACCGTCCTGCTCGGCGAACTCCTCGGCCATCCGCATGGCCTTGGTGACGTTGTCCACGGCGCCCTCCTTGGAGACCTCCTGCCGGTACACCCCGGACAGGGTCCTGATCTCGGCCTTGTGCCGACCGTAGACCGCCTCGAGCGCGTCCGAGATCTCGCCGATGCTCGCGTTGGCGCGGGCGGCGTCGATCGCCAGGGCCATGAGGTTGTTCTCGAGGTCGGGGCTCGCGCCGCCGGCGGCGGACTCGGTGAGCCTGGCCAGGGCCGCCTGGCAGGCGTCCTCGTCGCGCTCGGCCCGCAGCTTGGCCAGCTTGGCCAGCTGCTCGGTCCGGACGCGGGAGTTCTCGACCTTGAGGACCTCGATCTCCTGGTCCTCGGTCACGACGTACTTGTTCACGCCGATCACGGGCTGGCGGCCGGAGTCGATGCGGGCCTGGGTGCGGGCCGCGGCCTCCTCGATGCGCAGCTTGGGGATCCCCTCCCCGATCGCCTGCGCCATGCCGCCGGCCTCCTCGATCTCCAACAGGTGGAGCCGGGCCTTGTCCGCCAGCTGGGCGGTCAGCCACTCGATGTAGTACGAGCCGGCCCACGGGTCGATGGGCCGGGTGGTGGCCGACTCCTGCTGGAGCAGGAGCTGGGTGTTGCGGGCGATGCGCGCCGAGAAGTCGGTGGGCAGCGCCAGCGCCTCGTCGAGGGCGTTGGTGTGCAGCGACTGCGTGTGGCCCTGGGTGGAGGCCATCGCCTCGATGCACGTGCGGGCGACGTTGTTGAAGACGTCCTGCGCGGTGAGCGACCAGCCGGAGGTCTGCGAGTGGGTCCGTAGCGACTTGGACTTCTCGCTCTTCGGCCCGAACTTCTCCACCAGCTCGCTCCACAGCAGGCGGCCGGCCCGCAGCTTGGCGATCTCCATGGAGAAGTTCATGCCGATGGCCCAGAAGAAGGACAGCCGCGGCGCGAACTTGTCGATGTCCAGCCCCGCGTCGAGGCCGGCGCGGAGGTACTCGACGCCGTCGGCGAGCGTGTACGCCAGCTCGAGGTCGGCCGTCGCCCCGGCTTCCTGGATGTGGTAGCCGGAGATGGAGATGGAGTTGAACCGCGGCATCTTCTGCGAGGTGTAGGCGAAGATGTCCGAGATGATCCGCATGGAGGGCTTGGGCGGATAGATGTAGGTGTTGCGGACCATGAACTCCTTGAGGATGTCGTTCTGGATGGTCCCCGCGAGCTGCTCCGGCGTCACCCCCTGCTCCTCCGCCGCCACCACGTAGAAGGCCAGGATCGGCAGGACGGCGCCGTTCATGGTCATGGACACCGACACGGCGGACAGGTCGATCCCGTCGAACAGCTCACGCATGTCCAGGATCGAGTCGATCGCCACGCCGGCCATGCCCACGTCCCCGGCCACCCGCGGGTGGTCGGAGTCGTACCCGCGGTGGGTGGCCAGGTCGAACGCGACCGACAGGCCCTTCTGGCCCGCCGCGAGGTTGCGCCGGTAGAAGGCGTTGGACTCGGCGGCGGTGGAGAAGCCGGCGTACTGCCGGATGGTCCACGGCTGGTTGACGTACATCGACGGGTAGGGGCCGCGGAGGAACGGTGCCGCCCCGGGGACCGTGTCCAGGGGGAACGGGGTGACCTCCTCGCCGTCGTCGGTCGGGGCGGTCCCCGCCTCGACGGCGTCACGGTCGGCCTTGGTGAAGACGCGCTTGACGTCGATACCCTCGGGCGTCTCCCAGTGGGCTCCGGGGGCGATCCCGTCGTCGACCGTCGCGGTGGCGGCCCGGGCGGCCTCCTCGGCGGTGTCGCGGAAGGGGGCGGTGCTGAAATCGGGGAAGGTCGTCATCTCACTTCACTCCCAGCTGGTCGAGGAGGGTGGACAGGGCGGCCACGGCGTCGATGCCGACCGACAGGTACCCGTCGGGGCGGTGGGCCGCGTCGGCCGGGAAGCCCCTCTCGGCGCCGGCGAGGTACACGGTCGACACGCCGGCGTCGCGCAGCGCGCGGACGGCGTCGGACCCCTCGGTGGCGTAGCGCCTGTCGGCGCCGCAGAGGACCGCGATGCGCTCGCCCTCGCGGGCACCGGCGTACTGGTCGGCCGCCGTGACGCCGGGGTTGCGGGCCTCGACGCCGCCGGCGGCGAGGAGGTTGGCCACAAAGGTCACGCGGCCCGTGGTCTCGGCCATCGGGCCGAGCCCGGCCAGCAGCACGGTGGGCCGGGACCCGGTGGCCTCGAGGTGCGCGTCCGAGCGATCCCTCAGGTCCTCGAACGCCTTGCCGTAGCGGTAGCCCTGCCCGCCCCGACGCGAGGCGTCGAGCGGCGGCTCGCCCAGGTTGGGGAACTCGGAGACGCCCGTGATCGGGGCGGTCCGGTGCGCGATCTCGGAGTCCCGCGTGTCGCGGACACCCGCGATCGCGGCGGCGACGCTCCCCGAGGCGATCGCGGCGGCCAGCCCGCCCTCGGCCTCGACGGCCTGCAGCGCCGACCAGGCGGCCTCGGCGAGGGAGTCGGTGAGCGACTCGACGTACCAGGAGCCGCCGGCGGGGTCCACCACGTGTCCGAGGTGCGACTCCTCGAGCAGGAGCAGCTGGGTGTTGCGCGCGATGCGCTCGGCGAACGAGCGGGAGGTGCTCTCGAGCCCGCCCGGCAGGGACGCGTCGAACGGCAGGACCGTCACCGAGGTGGCCCCGCCGACGCCCGCGGCGAACGCGGCGAGGGTGGTGCGCAGCATGTTCACCCAGGGGTCGCGCCTCGCCATCATGGCCGGGGACGTGACGGCGTGCTGGGGTGCCCCGCCGGCCTCGGGCGCGCCGAGGAGTTCGGCCACGCGGGCCCACACCAGGCGGCCGGCGCGGAACTTGGCGATGGACTGGAACTGGTCGTCGGTGGCGGCGAGCCGGAACGAGACCTGACGCAGGGCGGCGTCGGCGGTCAGCCCGGCGGTCATGAGCGCGCGGACGTACTCCAGGCCCGCGGCCGCGGCGTAGGCCAGCTCCTGGGCGTCCCCGGCGCCGTCGGCGTGGAACACGGTTCCGTCGGCGACGAACGTGCGGAGGGTCTCCTCGCGCTCCGACGCCCGCACGGCCACCTCGACCGCGTCGCCGAGGGCCGCGGCGTCGGCACCGGAGAACGCGTCGGTGACGGGGGCGGCGCCGAGGTCGGCGATCACCGCCGAGCGGTCCGTCACCCCGTCCCCGGCGGAGCGGCGCTCGTCGAGCAGCCGGAGGAACTCCTCGGACACCGCCACGAGGTCGGACCCCGCGTCGAAGCTCACCGGCGCGAGGTCCAGGTAGACGTCCTTGAGGACCGCGGCCACGTCGGCGGCCGGCACCCGCAGCCAGAGGGCGGAGGCGCCCTGACCGAGCAGATCGAGCACGGCCTCGTTGGTCCGCGCCACGTCGCCGTCGACCTCGACCCGGGCGCTCACGTGCCACCCGTTCTCGGGCAGCCCCGACCGGTCGCCGCCGCGCACGAACGGGAACGCCCCCGGGGCGGGCCGCTCGGCGATCTCGTCGGCCCGCGTGTAGAGCGGGTTGATCTCGATGCCGTCCCGCGTGGTGGCCACGAGCGAACGCCACGCGTCCTCGGGCATGTCCGCGGGGTCCTTGCGGGCGGCCTTCGCGAGGACGGCTCCCACAGCGGCGTACCAGGAGTGGAGATCAGGACCTGTGGTCGGACCGGTCACCGGTACCTCGTTCTCTTGTGGAGTGAAGGGGGTCACCATCGGACTCTAGTGCAGCCCTCCCGCCTGCCGGACCGTGACCGTGCTCGCGGGGTCCGCGCGGGGGGAGATTCCGGCCGGGGCACTACAGTCGACCGGGTGCGTGGACGGGTGATCGCTTGGGTGGGTGCCGTCGCGCTCGTGGTGCTGGTGGCCACCCTCGTCCCGACCCCGGGCCTGGAGCAGCTCCGCGCGTGGGCGCAACAGCTCGGGCCGTGGTTCCCGGCGGCGTTCTTCTCCGCCTACGCGCTCGTCACCGTGACCCCGGTCCCCCGCTCCACCTTCACCTACTCGGCCGCGGTGCTGTTCCCGCCGTCGGTGGCGATCCCCTGGTCGCTGGTCGCGACGGGCGTCGCGGCCACCCTCGCCTTTGCGGGGGTGCGCCGGCTGGGGCACGCCCGGGCCGAGGGCCTGCGGGCGGATCCGCGCATCGCCGCCGTCGACGTGCGGCTGCGCCGCCGCGGGTGGCTGTCCGTCGGCAGCCTCAGACTGGTCCCGGCGGTCCCGTTCTCGGTGGTGAACTACGCGGCGGCGCTGACGTCGATCCCGCTACGACCCTTCCTGGTGGCGACCGTCGTCGGCAGCGCCCCGGGGACGGTGGCCGCGGTCCTGCTCGGCCACTCGCTCACCGAGGGGGACGGCGGCGCGGCCCTGTGGGCCACGGTCGCCTTCGCGGCGGTGGGGCTCGTGGGGATGGTGGTGGACGCCCGCCTCCCCGTCCGGGCCGGCGCGCGGGAGGACACGCCGGACGACGACGACGACGAGGCAGGCCCGGACTCCTGAGGGGTTCGGTGACCCGGTGGTCAGTCGGTCTCGGTGACGAAGTCCACCAGCCGCTCGACCGCCCCGAGCAGGGCCGGCTCGATGTCCCGGTAGGTGCTCACCGCGCCCAGGATCCGGCGGAACCCGTCCGCCGGTTGACCCCACCCGAGCCGGTCGCAGATCCCGGTCTTCCAGTCCTCGCCCCGGGGGACGACCGGCCACTCGTGGATCCCCACCACGGCGGGCTTGACGGCCTGCCAGATGTCCACGTAGGGGTGGCCGGTCACCAGGACGTCCCCACCGAGCCCGGCGACGATCCGGGACTCCTTGCTGCCGGTGACCAGGTGGTCGACCAGCACGCCCAGGCGCGCCTGCGGCGTCGGGCCGAACTCCGCGACGAGCGCCGGCAGGTCGTCGATCCCGTGGAGCGGCTCCACGACGATCCCCTCGACCCGCAGGTCGTGGCCCCAGATCTTCTCCACCAACGCCGCGTCGTGGATGCCCTCCACCCAGATCCGCCCGGCCCGCGCGGTCCGGGCCCGCAGCCCCTCGACCCTCCGGGACCCCGACGCGGTGACCTTCGGGCCCGTCGGCACGACCGGTCCGGGCCGGCGCAGGGTGACCGGGGAGCCGTCGATGAGGAACGCGGCGGGGGTCATGGCGAAGAGGCGCACCAGGCCGCGCCGGTCCTCGAGTTTGACAAAGTCGCCGTCGGGGGTGCGGGTGAAGCCCACGACCGCGCCGCAGAAATCGGAGTCCGGGTGCTCCACCACGAGGTCGTTCTCCGCCACCACGACGGGGATCTCCGGGCGGCGCCGGCGCGCCGTTCCGGCGAGGATGTCGGAGCCGTACATGTCTGCCATGGCCCGACACCGTAGTCGGCCACGCGGTCGGGGGGTGGGCGGCGCACCGGACGGTACGCTCGATGGTCATGTCACGTCCCCTCACCCGGAGCGCCGCCCTGTCACCCGCATGGCCGCTGCCGCTCTTCCTCCTCCGGACCGCCTGGGGGGATCAGCCGTTCGACGACCTCACCCGCTACGTCACGGGTCTGGCGGACGCTCACCTGGTGGAGATCGTGGGCGAGCCCGTCGCGGCGCTCGAGGGCGTCTCCCCCACCGCCGGCCCGACGGGGGTGCTGCCCGGGCTCGTCACCACCCTCCGGCGCGCGGGACGCTCCCACCCGGTCCCCGAGACGCTGTCCCTGCTCACCGCGGCACCGGGGGATTCGTCGAGCCTGCCCCCGGACGCCGGGATCCGCGACGACGTCTCGGAGGCCGGCTGGGGGCTGCTCGTCCGTGATCCCGAGACCCGCGAGGCGGTGTGCCTGACGTGCGTCCACCCCCACCCGGATGTCCTCCGGTGGCGGGTCCGGGGCGTGGTCGACTGCCCCGTGGCGCCGCAACCGGACGGGCCCTCGGCCGCCCTGTCCTCGCTCGGCCGGGCGGTGCTGGAGGCGGCGGAGCTCATCGAGCGGTCTGCGCTCGTCGACCGGTCCGCGCCGAGCGGCGTCGCGACCGCGGCGGTGGACCTGCACCAGCACGTCACCCGCGTGCCCGCCGGGCTGCCGCCCCGGGTGCTCGAGCTGGTGGACCGCATCGACAGGGTCGAGGCGATCATCTCGCTCGCGTTGGCGCGGCCGGGCGTGGGCGTCGACCCGGCCACCCGCGAGCCGGTGCTGCGCCGGCTGGTCGCGGTCAAGGATGCGGCACGTCGCGCCGCGGTGGCCGCGGCCGGGGACGCGGCGGTCAGAGCCGGGTGATCACCCCGGCGCCGTCGCGGATGCTCTCGGCTCCCCCGCCGCTCGCGGCGAGGGTCACGGCCGCCGCGACGGGGCCGGGCAGCAGTCGACCGCGCACCGGGAGCCGTCCCGGGTGCAGCCCAGCGACGCCACCTCGCCGAGGCGCCCGACCGCGGTCCCCGTCTCGAGCTCGTCGAGCAGCTGCAGGACCATCTCGGCGAAGTCCGGGGACGGGCCGGGGGTCGCGCAGCGGGTGATGCGCACGCCGAGGTCCTCGGTCTCGGCCACCAGTTCCGTGTCGAGGTCCCAGATCACCTCCACGTGGTCGGAGATGAAGCCGATCGGGCAGACCACCACGTCGCGGATCCCGCGGTGGGTGGCCAGGTCGTGGACGTGGTCCACCACGTCGGGCTCGAGCCACGGCACGCTCGGCGGCCCCGACCGGGACTGCCACACCACGTCGTACTCCTCCACCCCGACCGCCGCGGCCACCAGGCGGGCGGCCTCCTTGACCTGACGACTGTAGAGGTGGCCGCCGAGGCGCTTGGGTCCCGCCGTGGCGTCGGCGGTGGCGGGGACGGAGTGGGCGGTGAACACCAGCCGGGGCTCGCCGCCGGTACCTACGCCCGCACCGTCGGAGTCCGACTCGCGGGCCTTCCGGCGGGCCTCGTCGAGGGCCCGGGAGAGGTCGGCGGCAAACCGCTCGACGAACCGCGGATGGTCGTGGAACTGCCGCAGCCGGACCAGGCCGGGTGCGCCCTCGACCTCGCGCCGCGCCCGCGCGATGTCCTCGTGGTACTGCGCGCAGCCCGAGTACCCTCCCCACGCCGAGGTGGCGAACACCGCCGCGGTGCGCACCCCGTCGGCCGTCATCTCGCGGAGGGTGTCGGCCAGGTACGGCGTCCAGTTGCGGTTGCCGAAGTACACCGGCAGGTCGCGGCCGCGTCGCGCGAGCTCGGCCCTGACGTTGGCGATGATCTCGCGGTTGAGGTCGTTGATCGGGCTCCGCCCGCCCAGGTGCCGGTAGTGGGTGGCCACCTCCTCCAGGCGCTCGGCCGGGATCCCCCGCCCGCGGGTGACGTTCTCGAGGAACGGGATCACGTCGTCCTGCCCCTCCGGGCCGCCGAAGGACAGGACGAGCAGTGCGTCCACGGGTCCCGTCACGAGGGGTGAGTCGTCTGACATGTCAGTTCTCCTGTCCGCTGAAGGAGACGGTGCCGGCGCCGCCGTCCGCGTAGATCACTGTCCCCGTGGTGGCCGACATGAGGTCCGAGAGGAGCGCGACCGCGGTGGTGGCCACGGACGTGGGGTCGTTGACGTCCCACCCGAGCGGCGAGCGCCTGGCCCATTCGTCCTGCATCAGGTCGAGCTCCCCGCCGGGCCCCAGGGCGTCGCCCGCGATCGCCTTGGCGGCGAGGGTCTTGACCGGTCCCGCGGCGATGAGGTTGGACCGCACGCCGTCGGGTCCGAGTTCGCGGGCCACGTAGCGGTTGACCGCCTCGAGGGCGTTCTTGGCGACCGACATCCAGTTGTAGAAGGGCATGGAGAACCTCGGGTCAAAGTCCAGCCCGATGATCGACGCCCCCGGGTTGAGCAGCGGCCGCACGGCTCTGGCCAGGGCGGCGTACGAGTAGGCGGAGACCTCCACCGCGACCGAGACGTCCTTCCACGGCGCGTCGAGGAACGGGTCCCCCAGGCAGCTCGGCGGGGCGAAGCCTATGGAGTGGACCACCCCGTCCAGGGAGTCGGCGTGGTCGCGGACCCGCTCCTCGAGCGCCGCGAGGTCGTCCTCGCTCTGCACGTCGAGCTCGATCACCGCCGGGCGTTGGGGCAACCGCTTGGAGATCGCCCGGACCAGCGAGGGCCGGCCGAACGCGGTGAGGATGACCGTGGCGCCGTGCAGTTGGCAGTGCTTGGCTATGTGGAAGGCGATCGAGGCGTCGGTGATCACCCCGGTGACGAGGATGGTCTTGCCCGCGAGCAGGCCGGAGCCCGGCGCGGCGGGGGTGTCGGTGGTCTCGGTCATGTTCAGTGCCCCATTCCCATTCCGCCGTCGACCGGGATCACGGCCCCGGAGATGTATCCGGCGTCGTCCCCGGCGAGGAAGCTCACGGCACCGGCGACATCCTCGGCCGAGCCCGTGCGGCCGAGCGGGATCGCCGCCACGGCGAGTTCCCGGGTCTTCTCGTCCAGCGCTGCGGTCATGTCGGTGTCGATGAACCCGGGCGCCACCACGTTGGCGGTGATGTTGCGGGAGCCCAGCTCGCGGGTGAGGGAGCGGGCCATCCCGATGAGCCCGGCCTTGGAGGAGGCGTAGTTGACCTGCCCGGCCGTCCCGGACTGGCCGACCACCGAGCCGATGAGGATGATGCGGCCGAACTTGGCCCGCAGCATCGCGCGGGACGCCCGCTTGGCCACCCGGAACGCGCCGGAGAGGTTGGCGTCGACGACCCGGGTGAACTGCTCGTCCTTCATGCGCATGAGGAGGGTGTCGTCGGTGATGCCGGCGTTGGACACCACCACCTCGACGGGCCCGAACTCCGCCTCGACCGCGGCGAACGCCGCGTCCACCGACTCGGGGTCGGTCACGTCGCACCGCACCCCGAACAGCCCCTCCGGGGCCCCGGACCCGCGGTGGGTCACCGCCACCCGGTGGCCGTCGGCCCGGAGCCGTTCGGCCACGGCCCGGCCGATCCCGCGGTTGCCTCCGGTCACCAGGACCGTTCTGGGGGTTGCGACGGGCGTGCTCTGGGAATCCATGTGCACCAACCTAGCGAACCCGGGCGGGTGCGCAGGCGCTGGTGCCGGGTCCCGTCACGGGATGCGACGGTTGCTCGCGAGGGAGCCGGCCGCGGCGAGCATCGCCAGGAGGGATCCGATGATCAGCCACGGGCGCGACGCGTCCGCCTTCTTCCACTCGTACCCGATCTGCTCCTCCAGGGTGCGGTAGACGGAGTCGAGCTCCTCGAGGCTGGAGGCGGTGAAGAAATCGCCCCCCGAGATCTCGGCGATGGTGCGCAGGGAGGCGTCGTCGACGGGGACGGGCTGCGCGCGACCCTGGATGTCGACCGTGCCGTAGAGGGTGCCGAACGAGATCGTGGAGACCGGGATGCCCGCCTCCTTGGCCCGCTCGGCAGCGGTGAACGCACCGCGCTCCTCGGTGGGGTCGGCGGGCACGGTCTCCTTGCCGTCGGACAGGAGCACGATCCGGGCCGGCGGGGCCTGGTCGGAGCCGCCGAGGCTCTCCGTGAACGTGGTGATGGCCTGGGTGGCGGTGTAGATGGCCTCGCCCGTCGCGGTCCGCTCGTCCAGTCTCAGCCGGTCGATCGCGCGGACCACCGGCCCGCGGTCGGTGGTGGGGGCGACGAGCATCGACGCCGTCCCGGCGAAGGAGACCAGTCCCAGGTTGACGCCCGGGGTGAGGTTGCCCGCGAAGGTGGTGGCGGCCTGTTGGGCGGCCTCGAGCCGGGACGGGGGGACGTCGGTGGCCTCCATGGACAGGGAGACGTCGACGACGAGCATGACCGTCGCCCGGTTCCGTGGCACCTTCTGGTCCTTCTGGGGTCCGGCCAGGGCCACCACCAGGGAGAGCAGCGCCAGGACCAGGAGGACGGCCGGGACGTGCGTGAACCACCTGATGCCGCCGCGGTCGACCGTGCGCAGGACCCCGAAGTTGCCGAAGCGGACGGTCCTGCGCCGCTTGGAGCGCAGCGCGATCACGTAGCCGACCGCGATCGCGACGGGCACCGCCAGGAGCAGCAGCCACAGGGGGTGCTGGAACTCGGACAGGCTCACGATTGGACCCCGCCCGCGCCCGGCTCGTCGCCCGGCCCGTCGCCCGGCAGGTCGTCCGCCAGGTTGTCCCCGGTGGGCAGACCGCCCTGGCGCCGCGCGCCCACGTAGTCGATCACGTCCCGGAGCCAGTCCCGGTCGGTGCGCATGGCCAGGACCGGGGCTCCGCAGCGCCGGAGGGCGGCGTGCACCTCCGCGCGGTGGTCCTCCGCGGCCCGGCGATAGTCCGCCGCGAGCGCGTCGTCGACATCCACCTCGAGGACCTCCCCGGTGGCGGGGTCCTGGAGCAGCGCGGCCCCGACGGCGGGAAGGGCGATGTCGAGCGGGTCGGCCACGTGCACGGCCAGGAACTCGTGGCGGGTCCCCAGGACGCGCAGGGAGCGCTCCCAGTCGAGGTCGGAGAGGAAGTCCGAGACCACCACGACGAGGCCGTGCCGACGCGCGGCGTTACGGACCGCGCGCAGCGCGTCGTGGAGGGCCCCGCCCGGCGAGACGTCGGTGCGCGACCGGGAGACCTCCTCGAGCAGCCGCCGGACGTGGTCCCGCCCGCCCGCGGCTCGGAACACCCGCGGGTGCCCGTGGCCGGTGAGCACCATCCCCACGCGGCTTCCTCCCCCCGCGGAGAGGAAGCCGACGGTGGCGACCGCCGCCTCCACGAGCCTGCGCTTGGTGCCGTACCGCCCCTCGACGTCGATGCTGGGCGCCAGGTCCACCACGATCCAGGTCTCCAGTTCCCTGTCGGCGATGGTCTGCCGGATGTGCGGCACGGTGGTCCGGGCGGTGACGGACCAGTCCATGGTCCGGACGTCGTCGCCGGGTTCGTAGGCGCGGGCCTCGCCGGGCTCGGTTCCCGGCCCGGGCAGGAGCCCGCGGTGGTCGCCGTTGAGGACGCCGTCGAGCCGGCGGCTGACGAGGAGTTCGAGATGGGCGAGGGCCGCGCGCGACGCCGCCGCCACCGGCTCGTCGCGGGTGCCCTCGTCGGCGCGGGTCACCGGACCGGCGGCGGGCCGGGTTGGACGGGTACCGCGGTGACCTGCGGGAGCGGGACGGCCTCGAGGACGCGACGGACCACGGTGTCGGCGGTGATCTCGTCCGCGAGGGCGTCGTAGGTCAGCACGAGGCGGTGGCGGAGCACGGCGGGCAGGACATCCACGACGTCCTGCGGCACGACGTAGTCGCGGCCGCGGACCAGCGCGAGCGCCCGCGCCGCGGTGACGGCGCCCAGGGTGGCGCGGGGCGAGGCGCCGTACGCCAGCCACCGGGCCACGTCCTCGAGCCCGTGGCGCGCGGGCTCGCGGGTCGCCACCGTGACGCGGACCACGTAGTCCACCAGCGCGTGGTGGACGAACACCTCCCGCACCGCGTCCTGGAGGCGGAGCAGGGCGTCCACCCCGAGGACCGGGGACGGCTGCGGGGGCGTGGTCCCCATCCGGTAGACGATCTCTCGCTCCTCCTCCGGGCTCGGGTAGTCCACGAGGAGCTTGAACAGGAAGCGGTCGCGCTGCGCCTCCGGCAACTGGTAGACCCCCTCGCTCTCGATGGGGTTCTGGGTGGCCATCACCAGGAACGGTGAGGGCATCGGGAAGGTCTGGCCGCCGATCGAGACGTGGCCCTCGGCCATCACCTCCAGCAGCGCCGACTGGACCTTGGCGGGAGCGCGGTTGATCTCGTCAGCCAGCACGAAGTTGGCGAGGATCGGGCCGAGTTCGACGTCGAACTCCTCGCGCCCCTGCCGGTAGATCCGGGTGCCGACGATGTCCGCCGGGACGAGGTCCGGGGTGAACTGGAGCCGGCGGAAGCTGCCGCCCACCACGGTGGCGAACGTCTCCACGGTGAGCGTCTTGGCGACACCCGGCACGCCCTCGAGGAGGATGTGGCCGCGCGAGAGCAGTCCCACCAGGATCATCTCGATGAGCCGGTCCTGGCCCACCACGACCTTCTTGACCTCGTACGCCACCCGCTCGAGCAGCGCGGCGTCCGCCGCCGCGGAGGACGCGGTGGCCGCGGGGCGTGTGTCCGGGCCGGGCGACTGGTCGGGGTGGGGTTCGCTCACCGCGGTGGGCTCCTTCACGTGGTCGGGAGGGTCCGGCACCCGGCCGGACCGTGGGGTGTGTCCGTGGACGACAGTACCGGTGCGCGGCGGCGGGGTCGGCCGTCAGACCAGCCGGACCACCATCGGCGAGATGCCCGCCATCCGGACGGGGGAGATCTTGACGACGTCGCCGGACTGCGGCGCCTCGACCATCCGGCCGTCCCCGAGGTACAGGGCCACGTGGCCGGGCCAGAACAACATGTCGCCGCGCTGCCGGGCGGCCACCGGGTGCTGGGGGCCCGCGGTGTACTGGTATCCGGTGTAGTGGGGCAGGGCCTTGCCGATGCCCGCGAACGCGTAGATCATCAGCCCGGAGCAGTCGAAGCCGATCTTGTTGTAGTCCCCGTAGCTGTCCGCCACTCCCCCGTCCCGGATTCCCCGGGTGGGTCCCTTGGCGTCACCGCCTCCCCAGGCGTAGGGCACGCCGAGTTGGGACAGGGCGCGGTTGACCACGGTCTCGACCCGCGCGGAGGTCGACGGCGTGCCCGAGGTGTTGGTGCTCGTCCCGCCACCCTGGCCGGGTGCGGCAGGGGCGGCCGGCGCGGCCGGGCCCTGCTCTATCGATCCGAAGTCCGCCCGGCCGATCGCGTCGGCGACCTGCTGGATGATCGCCTCGGTGTCCCCGCTGAGCCCGGCGCCGATCGCGGCACCGACGCTGCCGGCGTCGATCGTCCCGCCGATGGCGTCCACCGCGCGGTCGGTGGACCCCGTGTCCACGTACCGGCGCACCGCGCCCAGGTCCAGGTGACTGGGGAGGGCGGAGGCGATGTCCGCCGCCTGCTGCCCGGCCGCCGTGTCCGCCGTGACGTTGCGGAGCGCCTCGTCACGCGTGGCGGCGCTGTCGACGGGGTTGGCGGTCGGGGCGTCCGGTCCCGCGGGGGTCGCGCCCGCCTCGGCCAGCGCCCTCCGATGCTCCTCGAGCGCGGAAGTGAGGTCCGCGACCTCGGCCTCGAGGGCCGTGACCTCGGCGGAGACGGCCGACACCTCGGCCACCGCGCCGTCGCGCCGGGCGGAGGCGTCCGAGTAGTGCTGCTCGGCGTCCTCGCGGGCGCGCACCGCGTCGGCCTCGCGGCGCGCCGCCTCGTCGGCGGCGGCGACCATGTCCGCCACGACGCGACGCTGGTCGGCGGCGGCGCGCTGGAGAAACTCGAGGCGCCTGCCGGCGTCGGCCGGCCCGCCGGGATCGAGAATGGTGGCGGCGGCGCCGGGCGCCGTTCCCTGCCGGTAGAGCACCCGCGAGTAGTCGTCGAGGGTGCCCCGCGCGGAGTCGACGCCGGACTCGGCTCTCTCCCGTTCCGCGACCGTGCGGTCGGCGGTGGCGATCGCACGATCGAGGTCGATCCTGGCCATCTGCAGGTCGACCAGCGTCTTGTTGACGCCCTCCCGCTTGACCGCGATCGACTGCCTGGTGGCATCGAGGCGGGCGGAGGCGTCGGCCACGGCCCGGATCAGGCCGCTGAGGTCCCCCGGCGCGACCGCCGGGGCCTGCTGCGCGGCCGCCACCGGCACGTGGACCACGCCCGACGCGGTTCCCAGGACGAGCGCCACGGCGAGGGCTGCTCGCCCACCCGCACGCCCGCGACTCCGACGTTCCCGCGCTCCCCGAGCACGGCTTGATGCTAGGTCAGGCTCCACGTTTCACCTTCCGATAACCGCACGAGGGTGCGGTCGGCCGCGCGACCCGCACGGCGGGACGCGTCACCGAGGTGGGTGAGAGTCCGGTGATGCCTTCCCCTGCGCCACTAGAGCCTCATGCCAACTCGGCAGAACCTTATGTTCCTCTAGCACCGTAGGTCACAGATGACTCATCCGAAACATTGC
The DNA here is from genome assembly GCF_937873725.1 of uncultured Dietzia sp. Classification (GTDB taxonomy): domain Bacteria; phylum Actinomycetota; class Actinomycetes; order Mycobacteriales; family Mycobacteriaceae; genus Dietzia. The sequence goes on along the minus strand of NZ_CALMYY010000084.1, from coordinate 15,285 downwards.
ATGGAAAAGTACACTTCTGTAACTCGAGTAACTGCAGCTACGGGGACGTGTGGGGCGGAGTGAGCTCCGGCGACGGGCGCGGTCAGCGCGGTCAGCGCGGTCAGCGCAGGCGGCGACGCAGCGCGACGGCAAACGCGATCATCGCGACGATCGCCAGGACCAGGACGACCGCCGAGTAGGCGCCCCACGGCGGGGCGGGGGCGGTGACCTTGTGGGCGAAGACAGCGGCGGACGCCACCGGGTCGACCTCCTCCCACGCGTCGTCCTGGCCGGCCTCGAGCGTGTGTCGCGGGATCGAGTCGCTGGAGCTGCCCACGAACAGCGGGGTCCGGACGAGGATGGTGCCCGCGTACTCCTGGTTGAGGAACGCGGCGAGGTCGCGGGCGTCGGTGTAGACGACGGCCGGGGCCTCCGTGTAGACGATCTTGAGGTCGAGCCCGCGGTCCCCCGCCTCGGCGACCACGGTCCGCAGGCCCTCGACGAACGGCTCCGGCGCGGAGACCCCGTCGTCGGCCAGGTCCGCCACCACGGCGCCGTAGTCGAGCCACGAGGGCACCTGGCCCTCCTGCAACGACACCACGGGCTCGGACTCGTAGGCGAGCGTGGTCACGGAATCGTCGGAGTTGTCCACGCCGGACATGGTGCCATCTCGTCGTCGTCGCACCGAACACACGCGCCGGACGGCGCGATAACGGCCCGGCGACCCCACATCCGGGCGTACCGGGCGCTAAACAGAACGGGCGTACTGGTAAATTGGAGACCGCAACCGGGCACGAGGGTCCACAATGGACCACGTGTCCGCCCCCGCGTTGCCGTGCGAGACATGCGGCGACGCCGGGAGGGATGACGATGAGACATTCACACCACGAGTGGAGCTGACGTGACAGCAAGCATTGACAGCTTTGGCGCCAAGGGGACCCTAGAGGTCGGCGGCGAAGCCTACGAGATCTACCGACTCTCGGCGGTCCAGGGAGCGTCCAAGCTCCCCTATTCCCTCAAGGTCCTCACCGAGAACCTGCTGCGCACCGAGGACGGCGCGAACGTTACCAAGGCCCACATCGAGGCCCTCGCCAACTGGGATCCCTCCGCGGAGCCCGACACCGAGATCCAGTTCACGCCCGCCCGCGTGATCATGCAGGACTTCACCGGCGTGCCCTGCATCGTCGACCTCGCGACCATGCGCGAGGCGGTCGAGACGCTCGGCGGCGACCCGGACAAGGTCAACCCCCTCGCGCCGGCGGAGATGGTCATCGACCACTCCGTGATCATCGAGTCGTTCGGCGAGCGCGGGTCGTTCGACAAGAACGTCGAGATCGAGTACCAGCGCAACGAGGAGCGGTACCAGTTCCTCCGCTGGGGCCAGGGCGCGTTCGACGACTTCAAGGTGGTCCCCCCGGGGACCGGCATCGTGCACCAGGTCAACATCGAGTACCTGGCGCGCTCGATCATGGTCCGCAACGGCCAGGCCTACCCCGACACCTGCGTTGGTACCGACTCGCACACCACCATGGAGAACGGCCTGGGCGTCCTGGGCTGGGGCGTCGGCGGCATCGAGGCGGAGGCGGCCATGCTCGGCCAGCCGATCTCCATGCTCATCCCCCGCGTCGTGGGCTTCAAGCTCACCGGCTCCATCAAGCCGGGCGTCACCGCCACGGACGTCGTCCTGACGATCACCGAGATGCTGCGCAAGCACGGCGTCGTGGGCAAGTTCGTCGAGTTCTACGGCGCCGGCGTCGCGGCCGTGCCGCTGGCCAACCGCGCCACCATCGGCAACATGAGCCCGGAGTTCGGCTCCACCTGTGCCATGTTCCCGATCGACGGCGAGACGATCGACTACCTGCGCCTGACGGGTCGCGACGAGGAGCAGCTCGCCCTGGTCGAGGCCTACGCCAAGGAGCAGGGCATGTGGCTCGACCCCGAGGCCGAGGAGCCCGTCTTCTCGGAGTATCTCGAGCTGGACCTCGCCACCGTCGTCCCGTCGATCGCCGGCCCGAAGCGTCCGCAGGACCGCATCGAGCTGTCCGACGCCAAGAGCGCGTTCCGCAAGGACATCCACAACTACGTGGGCGCCGAGGTCGACCCGCTCGGTGACACCGAGAAGGGCCGGATGCAGTCCGAGGGCGGCGAGCCGTCGGACAGCGTCGGCAGCGCGACCCTCGTCCACGCAGAGGAGGGCTCGGTCCGCGCCGACGCCTCCGCCGGCGCCGAGGGGCGTCCCTCCAAGCCCGTCGAGGTGTCCGTCAACGGCACCGAGATGGTCCTGGACCACGGGATCGTCTCGATCGCCTCGATCACCTCGTGCACCAACACGTCCAACCCGTCGGTGATGATCGGCGCCGGGCTGCTCGCGCGGAAGGCCGCGGCCAAGGGCCTCAAGGCCAAGCCGTGGGTCAAGACGTCCATGGCGCCGGGCTCGCAGGTCGTCACCGAGTACTACGAGCGCGCCGGCCTGTGGCCGGACCTGGAGGCCCTCGGCTTCTACCTCGTGGGCTACGGCTGCACCACCTGCATCGGCAACTCCGGACCGCTGCCGGAGGAGATCTCCGCCGCGATCCAGGAGAACGACCTCACCGCGACCGCCGTCCTGTCCGGCAACCGCAACTTCGAGGGCCGGATCAACCAGGACGTCAAGATGAACTACCTGGCGTCCCCGCCGCTGGTGATCGCCTACTCGATCGCCGGGACGATGGACTTCGACTTCGAGTCCGACTCCCTGGGCAAGGACACCGAGGGCAACGACGTCTTCCTCAAGGACATCTGGCCAACCACCGAGGAGATCGAGGAGACCATCAAGGCCTCCATCTCCTCTAAGGAGTACACGTCCAAGTACGCCGACGTGTTTGCCGGTGACGAGCGCTGGCGCGGACTGAGCACCCCGGACGGCAAGACGTTCGAGTGGGACGACAAGTCGACCTACGTCCGCAAGGCGCCGTACTTCGACGGCATGGAGATGGAGCCGGCCCCGGTCACCGACATCTCCGGTGCGCGCGTCCTGGCCAAGCTCGGCGACTCGGTCACCACCGACCACATCTCGCCGGCGTCCACCATCAAGCCGGGCACCCCGGCCGCGCAGTACCTCGACGCCAACGGCGTGTCCCGCCAGGACTACAACTCCTTCGGTTCGCGTCGCGGCAACCACGAGGTCATGATCCGCGGCACGTTCGCCAACATCCGCCTCCAGAACCAGCTGCTGGACGGCGTGACCGGCGGCTACACGCGCGACTTCACGCAGGAGGGCGCCCCGCAGGCGTTCATCTACGACGCCGCGCAGAACTACGCCGCCCAGGGCACGCCGCTCGTGGTGCTCGGTGGCAAGGAGTACGGCACCGGCTCCTCGCGCGACTGGGCCGCCAAGGGCACGCGCCTGCTCGGCGTCAAGGCCGTCATCACCGAGTCGTTCGAGCGCATCCACCGCTCCAACCTCATCGGCATGGGCGTCATCCCGCTGCAGTTCCCCGAGGGCGAGTCGCACGAGTCCCTGGGCCTGGACGGGACGGAGACGTTCGACATCTCGGGCATCACGGAGCTGAACAACGGCACCACGCCCAAGACCGTCAAGGTCGTGGCCACCAAGGAGGACGGCTCGAAGGTCGAGTTCGACGCCAAGGTGCGCATCGACACCCCCGGCGAGGCGGAGTACTACCGCAACGGCGGCATCCTGCAGTACGTGCTGCGCAATATGATCAAGGGCTGATCCACACCCTCTGATCCGCGCCCGACGGCGGGTCGGCCCCGGAACCACTCCGGTCGGCCGGCCCGCCGTCGGCGTCTCCCCAGTAGCGTCTCCCCACTCGAAGGGACCACATGCCCAGGGTCAGCCAGGACCACATGGACGCCCGACGCCGCGAGATCCTGTCGGGCGCCCGCGAGTGCTTTGCCGAGTTCGGGTTCGAGGGCGCCACCGTCCGGCGCCTGGAGGAGGCCACCGGGCTGAGCCGGGGCGCCATCTTCCATCATTTCGACGACAAGGACGCGCTCTTCCTCGCGCTGGCGCACGACGACGCCGCCGCGATGGCCGCCACCGTCGCCGAGCAGGGCCTGGTCCAGGTGATGCGGGAGATCCTCGAGGATCCGAGGGAGTTCTCCTGGCTGGGCACCCGACTGGAGATCGCCCGCCGGATCCGCACCGACCCGGAGTTCAGGGAGCGGTGGACGGACCGGCAGGCGGAGGTCGACGCGGCGGTGGTCGCCCGACTGCGGGAGCAGAAGGCCTCGGGACGGATGCGCACGGACATCCCCGCCGACGTGCTGCGGGTCTACCTCGACATTGTGCTCGACGGCCTCATCACGCACCTGGCCACGGGCCGCGGGACGGAGCACGTGAGCGCGATGCTCGACCTCGTGGAGGCCTCCCTGCGGATCGGTCGCGACTGATCCCGGGACGCGCGTACGGTGGCCGCATGACCACTCCCGCACCACAGATCCCGCTCATCGACCTGTCGGACGGCCGCGCCATCCCCCAGCTCGGCTTCGGCACCTACCAGGTCCCGCCCGCCGACGCCGAGAGGGTCGTCTCGGACGCCCTCGAGGCCGGGTACCGCCACCTCGACACCGCGCAGATGTACGGCAACGAGGAGGGCGTCGGACGGGCGATCGCGGCGTCCGGGCTGCCCCGCGAGGACCTGTGGATCACCACCAAGCTCAACAACACCTTCCACGAGCGGACCGCCGCCCGCGAGGCCACCGAGCGCTCGCTCGAGGCCCTCGGCGGCCGGATCGACCTATACCTGGTGCACTGGCCCCTAGCCATGCACGAGGACGTCGCCCGGGTGTGGGAGGTCATGGAGGGGATCCGCGCCGACTACTCCGTGGACTCGATCGGGGTCTCCAACTTCACCCCGGCCCACCTGGCGCGACTGGCGGAGGCGGGGCTGAGCACCCCGGCGGTCAATCAGATCGAGTCCAACCCCTACTTCGTCAACGACGAGGTGCGCGCGGACTGCGCCGAGCGCGGGATCGCGGTGGAGGCGTGGAGCCCGCTCGCGCAGGGCGCGGTGTTCGGCGATCCGCAGCTGGTCGCGCTGGCCGAGCAGGTCGGCCGCACGGTCTCGCAGGTGGTGCTGCGGTGGGTGCTGCAGCGCGGCGACATCGTGTTTCCCAAGTCCTCCAGCCCCGAGCGCATGCGGGAGAACCTCGCGCTGTTCGACTTCGAGCTGTCCGACGAGCAGCTGGCCTCCATCTCGGCGCTGCACAACGGCACCCGCTCCGGCCCGGACCCGGACACCTTCGGCTGGCGCGGCTGACCCCCGCCACCGCGGCCTCCCCGCCCCCGCCGCGCCCTCCCCGCCCCCGCCGCGGCCTCCCCGCCCGCACCCCGCCTGCGGGTCGTGCGCCGTCAAGAGGATTTCGCCTGCATCGGCCGAGAACGGGGTGGACGAATTCCTCTTCTCGGCGACCTGAGCCGCCCTAGAGTCGGGAAATGACCACCACCGCAGCGCCGGGCGGCGCTCCCGGCCACGGCGGTCCGTCACCCGGCTCCGCGGGATCGCCGGGAGACGGCGCGTCCACGACGCGACCCTCCGGCGGCCTCCTGGCCTCCTACGCGGCGGGCAGCCTGGGCACCGGCGCGTTCGGCACTCTGCCCGGGCTCGTGCTGGCCTACTACCTCACCGACTCCATCGGGGTCGCGGCCGCGCTGGCCACCGTGCTGGTGCTGGTGCCCAAGGTGATCGACGTCCTGGCGTACCCGCTCATCGGGGCGCTGTCGGACCGCGCGTCCCACCGGGGCGGCCGCCGGACCGGGCTGATGCTCGGCGGCGCCCTGGCCCTGCCGCTGCTGTTCGTGGCCACCTTCTCCGCGCCCACCGACTGGGGCACGACGGCGGCCGGCGTGTGGGTGATGGGATTCTTCCTGCTGGCCTCGCTGGCGTACTCGTGCTTCCAGGTCCCCTACCTCGCGCTGCCGGCCGAGCTCACGGACGACTCGGGGGTCCGGGTGACGATCCTCGCCTGGCGGGTCGCGGTGTTGGCCGGGACGATCCTCGCGGTGGGCGGCGGTGGCCCGGCGCTCCGGGAGGCGGCCGGTGGCGGCGCGACGGGCTACGTGGTGATGGCGGTGGCCGTGGCGGCGCTGATGCTCGCGGGGATGCTGTGGGCGACCTTCGGGTCCGGCCGGCGCACCGTGCTGCGGGCCGACGCCCAGGTGGGTGGCCTGCGCGCGCAGTACCGGGACGGGGTCGACGCGCTGCGCGTGACCCGGCCGTTTCGGCTCCTGGTGGGGCTGTTCTGCCTGCAGGCCGTGGCCACCGCGGTGATGCTGGCCGGTGGCCAGTACGTCGCGACCTACGTGCTGGGTAGCGAGGCCGCCCTCACCGGGCTGTTCGTCGCGCTGATCGCGCCCGCACTGCTGGTGATGCCGCTGTGGGCGCGCTTCGCGCACGCGCGGGGGAAGATCGCCGCCCTCACCGCGGCTACCACGCTGTTCACCGTCGCGGCGCTCATGCTGGTCGCGGCGGGCGTGTGGCCGGGTGCGTGGATTCACGTCCCGGTGGCGCTGGCCGGGGTGGCGTACGCCGGGATGCAGGCTCTACCGATGTCGATGCTGCCCGACGCCACCGACATGGACCGCGAGCTCGGCGGCCGCCGCCGCAGCGGTGCGATGAGCGGATTGTGGACGGCGTCGGAGACCGGTTCGATGGCACTGGGGCCGGTGGTCGTGCTGGCCCTCCTCGCGCTCGGCGGCTTCCGCTCCGGCGGGGTCGCCGACCAGCCGGACACGGCCACCTGGGCCATCGTGCTGGGGTTCTCCCTGGTACCCGCCCTGCTCACCGGCGCGAGCCTGCTGGTGATCCGGGCGCTCGGACGCGCATACCCCCGATGGACGGAGCCCGCATGACCGCCGATCACCCGCAGGGCGACCCGACCGAATCCGCGTCGACCGCGACCGACCCGACCGAGACCGACCCCTTGGCGGAGACCGGCCCGACCGAATCCGCCTCGCCCGAGACCGACCCCTTGGCGGAGACCGGCCCGACCGAATCCGCCTCGCCCGAGACCGATCCCCTGGCGGAGACCGTCGCGCGGCGGGGCGCGGCGGCCCTGGAGTCGCTCGCGGCGATGCGCGCGGCCGATCCGCCGACGACCGGCGGCCGCGTGCTGTCCTACGTCTACGACTCCGGGCTCCCCGGGCTCGACGCGGTGGCCATCCGGGCGGCCGCCCTCGCGCACGGGGTCAACGGGCTGGATCCGACCGTGTTCTCCTCGGTGGCCCGGATCCACGGGCAGATCGTGGGGCGGGTGCGGGAGATCCTGGGTGGGGGCCCGGGTGGCGCCGGGGTCGCCGCAGGGGTCGGCGTCGACGGAGGTGCCGCCATGAGTGCCGGTGACGGAGGTGGTGCCGGTGACGGAGGCGGTGCCGCATCGGGTGGCGGTGGAGGTGCCGACGACGACGAGGTGTTCGGCGTCGTCACCTCGGGCGGCACCGAGAGTTGCGTCCTGGCGTGTCTGGCCGCGAGGGAGGTCTCGGGCCACGCGCCCGGCGCTGGCGGGGCGATCGTCGCGCCGGTGACCGCGCACGCGGCGTTCCGCAAGGCCGCCCACCTGCTGGGGATGCGGTTCGTGGGCGTCGAGGTGGACCCCGCCTCGGGCCGGGTCGCCGCGGCCGACCTCCTGGCCGCGGTCGATCGCGACACCAGCCTGGTGGTGGTCTCGGCCCCGTCCTACCCGACCGGCGTCGTGGACCCGGTCGCGGAGGTGGCGGCCGGGCTCGTGGCGGACCACGACCCCCGGATCGGCCTGCACGTGGATGCCTGTCTGGGCGGGCTGGTGCTGCCGTTCTGGCCGCACTCGCCCGAGCAGGCCCCGGTCCCGGAGTGGGACCTGCGGGTGCCGCGGGTGACGAGCATCTCCGCGGACCTGCACAAGTACGGGTTCGCCCCCAAGGGCACCTCGGTACTGCTCAGCCGGGGGCGGGCCCGGCACCGGGCGTCGTGGTTCGCCACCGTGGACTGGCCCGGCTACCCGGTGGTCAACCCCACGCTCGCCGGCTCCAAGCCCCTCGAGCCGGCCGCCGCCGCGTGGGCGGTGCTCGAGGCGCTCGGCGACGACGGCCAGCGCGAGCTGGTCGCCCGCACCGCGCGGGCGAGTACGCGGCTGGTGGCGGGACTGTCCGCGATCGAGGGGCTGCGGGTGATCTCCTCGGACCCGGGCCCGCTGATCGCGGTGGTGGCCGACGACTCCGCCCCCGACGGCCGGCGCGTGCACCCGCACCTGTGGGCGGACGAGTGCGGCCGGAGGGGCATCGCCGTGCAGGCGCAACCGGCGTACGGCCAGGAGCGGGGGGCCTTGTCGTCGTCGTCGCACCTCACCGTCACCCCGGTGACGGAACGGCTGGTCGAGGAGATCCTCGAGGTGGCGCGACGCGCCGCCGACACGGTCCGGGGCCGGCCCGCCCCGGCGCCGCCGGCGGGATTCGCGGACGTGCTCGACGCGCTGGAGTCCGGGGCCCTGTCCCCCGCCGACCTGCTGGCGCTGCCGGAGGACGACGTGCACGCGATGGTCGCGGCGGTCCTCGGCGGCGGGGCCCAGGACCCGGACCCGGCCGCGGACCCGGCCGCGGCGGACGGGTCGGAGGCCGGCATGTCCGCCCTGCTGGCCGCCATCGAACGGTTGCCGGGCGACGTGGGCGCCCGCCTGGTCCGCGCCTACCTCGCCGCAGTGATGGAGGGCTGAGACCGTCAGCGGTGCGCGAGCCAGGTGAAGCCGAGCAGGCCGACCCCCCCGAGCGCCATCAGCACCGCGGCCACCCGGCGGGAGTCCCACGCCAGCATCCGCTCGGACGCGGCGGTGACCTTCCTGGTGGCCGCCGGGAACCGGGACCAGAGCCAGGCGAGCAGCACGAACGGCGCCACCAGCGCGGCCAGGAACACGGCGTAGGCGAGCAGCCGGAGCAGCGGGTCCGGGCTGAGGCTCTGGACCAGTCGGCCGGTGAGGTACATGATCGGCAGCTTGGTGAACCCCACGACGGCGGAGCCGAATCCCAGCACGAACAGGCCGGAGGGTGGGGTGTCCTGGTCGGGTGCGCGGGCGGGGGTCCCGGGAAGGTCGGGGACGATCCGCGCCCACAGCGCCATGGCGGCGGCGGCGACCAGCAGCATCACGCCCACCACCAGATCCACGGTGTGGTTCTCCACCACGGCGTCCCCGCGGTGCTGCACGGCGGCGACGAGGTTCGCGGGATTGAGACCGTGCAGCACCAGGACCAGCACGGTCGCCCCGGCGGCCAGCCCCGAGAGCAGCCAGGTCAGCCGCGCGCGCACGTTCCGGTTCCTCGCGAGCGTGTCGGCGGTCGCGCCGTAGAGCGCGGGATTGAGTCCCAGGGCCAGCCCCAACCCGACGAGCGTCGGTACGGCCGCCACCCACTGCGTCACCTCGTGCATGCGCCCCCGTTTCCCCACTCGTCCATGCGGTTACCAAGGTTAGGACAAGCGAATCCCAATCCCCCGCTGAGAGGACCACCGTGCGCGTACTCGTCACCAGTTCCCGGAACACCTTCGCCCTGGACATCATCCGCAAGCTCGGAAGCCTCGGGCACACCGTGGTGGCGAGCGACACCCACGCGGGCGCGACGGGCAGCCACTCCAAGTACCTCGCCGGCCACGCGGTGACCGCCTCGCCCCGCCACGACACCGACCAGTTCATGGCCGACGTGAACCGGATCGTGGCCGAGTACGACATCGACCTCATCATCCCCACCTTCGAGGAGGTGTTCTACCTCGCCGCGCGGGTCGCGGACCTACCCGACGGCGTGCGCCTGTTCAGCGGGAGCTTCGCCACGCTCGCGCGGCTGCACGACAAGGCGAGCTTTCAGCGCCTGGTCAAGCGCGCCGGGGTGCCGATCCCGGAGACGATCGTCGCCACCGATCGCGACTCGCTGGTGGCGGCCACCGAGAAGTACCCGCGGTACTTCGCCCGCGCGGCGTTCTCGCGCGGCGGCGTGGGACTGCTGACCAACACCGGGCCGCTGGCCGGCAAGATGTCGGTGGACGACTGCCACCCGACCGAGGAGCAGCCGTGGCTGGTCCAGCCCTTCGTCGACGGACCCATGGTGTGCACCTACAGCACGATCGTCGACGGCCGCGTGACCTCGCAGTGCACCTACCGCGCGCCCGAGCAGTGGGCGCACAGCACGGGCATCACGTTCCTCGCCGTGGACAGCACCGACACCCTGGACTACACCCAGCGGATCGTGGACGCGCTCGATCCCGGGTTCACCGGCCAGCTGTCCTTTGACTTCGTGGACAACGACGGGCAGCTCTACGCCATCGAGTGCAACCCCCGCCCGACCAACGGGGTCATTCTGCTGGAGGCGGAGCAGCTGGAGGAGGCGCTCACCGGCAGCAACGAAGAGGCCTTCGTGGTGGAGCCGGGCGTCGAGCGCCAGATCAGCCTGGCCGTGCTCGCGGACGCCTTCACCGAGCCGCTCAAGCACCTGCCGACGTCCCTGCACGACCTGATCCACGTCAAGGACGTGGGCGCCGGGTGGCACGATTCGCTGGCCATGATGTGGAGCCCGGCGACCCTGGTCCACGGGGCCAAGCTGAGCCGGGGAGACCACAAGGAGCTGCTGGGGGCGCTGGGCGACGACATCGTGTGGAACGGCGAGCCCATCGCGGGGATGAGCGAGGCCGACGCCGCGGCGCTCGAGGACGTCCACGGACAGCGGGTCTGAGCGGCGCGCGCGTGACCGCGGCGTGGGTCCCCGGCCCCCGGTGTGTCCCCGGCCCCCGTCGGGGGCGGAGGTGACCGGGCCCCGAGTGGTGTCGGTGCTCGCCGCCGGCACGCCGGGGCTGCGCCGCGTCCGACGGCCCGACGACGACGACGGGCCCGCGTTCGAGCTCGCCTACGTGCGCATCGGCCCGCGCACGGGCACCCCCACGGTGGTCATCCCCGGCGGGCCGGGCCTTGGCTCGGTACTGCCGTACCGCGGCCTGCGGCGCAGGGCCGCCCGCCGGGGGCTGGACCTGATCATGGTCGAGCACCGCGGCGTGGGGCTGTCCCGCACGGACCTCGCCGGCCGCGACCTGCCGGTCTCCGCGATGCGGGTCGCCGCGGTGGCCGACGACATCGCCGCGGTGCTCGACCGGGAAGGGGTGGAGTCGGCGGTCCTCGCCGGGTCCTCCTACGGCAGCTACGTGGCCTCCTGCGTCGGCGCCCGGCACCCCGGGCGGGTGGCCGGGATGCTGCTGGATTCGGCCCTGCAGTCGGCGGCGGACATCGGCCTCGAGCGGCAGGCCGTGCGGTCGCTCTTCTGGGAGGCCGACACCGCGATCGCGGCGGACGTGCGGCGCCTCCACGCCGCCGGCGTGGACGAGCGGCGGCTGCTGGACGTGGTCCGCGCCGCGTACGAGCTGGGCGGGCCGGGGCTGCTCGGCCCGCTGCTGCGCGAGCGGCTGCGGGGGCAGCGAGGCCCGGCCTGGCGGGTCCTGGACGCCTACGCCTCGCGGGACGACTCGATCGCGCACGTGCCCGGCGTCTACGAATTCGACCTCGCGGGGGTGATCGGCTTCCGCGAGCTGGGCTACGGCGCCCCGGCGGACGGGCTGCCCCTGGACCCCGCGCTCACGTACGCGCCGATCGCGCACCTGTTCCCCGCCTTCGAGTCCGAGCCCGTGGACCTGCGCCGGGAGGCCGCCCGCTTCACGTGGCCGGTGGTGCTGCTCAGCGGGACGCGGGACCTGCGCACCCCGCCGGGCATCGCCGAGCGGGTGGCCGAACTCGCGCCGGACGCGGCGCTGGTGCGGATCGAGAACGGCCACAGCGCGCTGGAGACCCACCCGGAGGCGCTGCTGGGGGCGCTCGCGGCCCTCACCGCCGGCCGGCACCGGCAGCTCCCCGGCCGGGCCGCCGAGCTGGACGGTCTCCCCCGCCGCGGGATGGTCGCCAGGCTGCCCGAGCTGCTGGGACTGCTCCTGCGGGCGGAGGGTACCGTGGCCCGGCGCTGACCCGGCGAGGGCCCAACGCCGACCGCCCCCCGACCGGAGTCGGAGGGCGGCGTGGAGGCGCGGGGGCGGCGCCGGTGTGTGCGGTGCGTCAGACGAGGACGGCGATCGCGACGTTGACGATCCCCAGCAGGCCGGCGACGGTGGCCAGGGTGGAGGTGCTGCCCGGGGTCTTGGCCTCCTTGCGCACCCCGATGATCGCGACGACGAGGATGACGATCGCGATGAGGAGCTTGATGCCGATCTTCATGTGGTTGAGGTCGGCGTCCTGCATCTCGCGCAGGCCCACGAGGAGCAGGCCCGTGACCACCTGGAGGATGGCGCCGTGGAGGATGCCCTTGGCCATGTGCGGGGCCTTGATGGTGGCGAGCCAGCCGCCGATGATGCCGGCCAGGCCGATGAAGTGCAGGATGAGGATGATGTGGATGACGGTGTCCATGGCGGCGATTGTGTCAGGTCAGCACGGTGATTCCTCAGGTAAGGGTGGCCTGTGTGACGTGGCGTTCGCGCGCACCGGCGGACCACCGGTTCGCCGGGTCCGTGTCCGATCGCTGCACTACGCTTGCCGGTGATGTGACCGATGGTGACGTCCGACCCGATCAGCCGCACCTGATCCGCCCCGTTCCGCCCCGATCAGCTCCGAGGAGACCCGCTCGCCGTGCTGCAGAACTCCGATCGCTGGACCGAGGTCTCCCGCTCTGCGTTCGAGCACGAGAAGCAGGGGCTGGCGTTGCTCGCGAACGCCGTGCCGGACTCGGCGCCTTACCGGGTGTGGGCCAACTTCGAGTTCCAGGACGGCCACGGCCAGTGGCACGAGGTCGACGCGCTGGTGGTGGGTCAGTCCCGCATCCACCTGCTGGAGCTCAAGTCGTACCACGGCAGGATCGGCGGCGACGAGCACCGCTGGGTGACCGACCGGGGCGGCCGCGTGGACACCATGCGCTCGCCGATGGTGGCCACGCGCCGCAAGGCGCAGCGGTTCAAGTCCCGGCTCGAGCAGGAGATCGTCCGGATCGCCCGCGACCCGGACGAGGACCCGCACATCCGGGACGTGGCAGCCAAGGTGGGACGGCTGCCGTGGATCCAGGAGGCGGTGTTCCTCCACGACCCCGGGGTCACTTCGCACCTACCGGCGGACAAGGCGCACAACATCTTCGGGGTGGACCCTGCGGACTTCCCGGGCCATGAGGTCCGCACCAACCTCCCGCCGATCGCCGACCGTGTCCAGGAGCCGGTGGGGCGCGAGCGGATCAGCGAGGCGCTGAGCATCCTCATCGCGCTGGCCATGCGCCGGATCGCTGGGATCACCGTGCGCGATCACCTGGCGGGCTCGTACCTCCTGCACGACCGGATCGACTCCCCGGACCCGCGCTTCCACGAGTGGGAGGGCGAGCACCGCGAGACCCACGAGCCGATCCGCGCGCGCGTGCTCAACGTGGAGGCCGCCGCCACGGAGGGCGAGCGGATGCGCATGCGCCGGACGCTGCGCCGGGAGTACGAGCTGCTGTCCGGCCTGGGCAACGAGCACATCGTGGCCCCCCGCTCGATGGAGATGCTGCGCGGCACCTCGGACGAGGTGGTGATCTACCCGGCGCTGCCGGATCACCGCCCGCTGGACGTGGCGCTGCCGGGCGCCAAGCTCTCGGCCCGGGAGCGGGTGGAGATCGTCCGCCAGGTGGCGGACGCGCTGCTCTACGCCCACCGCCACCAGGTGGCGCACCGGGGACTCGATCCCACCACGGTGCTGCTCAACGCCGCGCTGCTCGCCACCCGGCCCGTCGACTCCTACGGCCGGATCGAGGTCAAGGTCGACGGCTGGTCGGGGGCGGGCGCCGCGGAGGCGTCGGGAACGGTCCTGGGGGCCACCGGCTCGGCCACCTCGATGCCCGGGGACGAGCTGGCGGGCCGGGTGTACCTGGCGCCGGAGGCGGCGGGCGTCCACACGCCGGACCGGATGGCGGCGGATCTGTTCTCCCTCGGTGCGCTGGCCTACTACGTCCTCACTGGCGGACAGGCCCCGGCCTCGGACCGCTCCTCGCTGCTCGACCGGCTGGAGCGCGACCGCGGCCTGGACATGTCGGCGGTGACGAGCGAGTTCGATCAGGGACTCCGCGAGCTCGTCATGGACGCCACCGCGGCGACGGTCGACACGCGCAACACCAAGTTCGGGGTCTCGGATTCCACACAGGCGCTCTCCCCGGTGATCGGGTTCGAGCGGCGCCTGGCCGAGGCCGCACGACCCGCCACCCCGCAGCCCGCCGCCGAGCAGATGGACGCGCTGCGCCCGATGATCGACGGGGTGCTCGAGGGCAGGTTCGTGGTCAAAAAGGTCCTGGGCTCGGGCTCGACGGCGGTGGGCCTGCAGGTGGAAGATCTCACCGACGACTCCGGTCCGCCCACCAAGGTCCTCAAGGTGGCGCGGGACGAGCGCGCCGCGGAGCGACTGTCCGCGGAGGCGGAGGTCCTCCGATCGCTCGGCCAGGGGCTGCCGGCCAAGTATTCCTCGCTGTTCGTGGCGCTACTCGAGGGTCCGATGGTCGTCCATGACCGGCGCACGTGCCTGGTACTCACGGACTGCGGGGAGGTCTCGCTGGCGAGCATGCTGCAGCTCGGGCGGATCTCCCAGGACCGGTTCTTCAGGTTCGCCGCGAACCTGGCGGACATGCTGGTCGCTCTGGAGGCGGCGGGGGTCGCGCACCGGGACATCAAACCCGCCAACCTCGGGATCGTGGGGCGGGGTCGCGGCCAGCACCTCGCCCTGTTCGACTTCTCCGCCTCCCGCGAGTCCCTGCAGCACACCAAGGTGGGCACGGGCGTGTACCGCGATCCGTTCCTGGGTCGGCGGTCGCGGCAGATCGCCGACTCCTCGGCCGAGCGTTATTCGGCCGGCGTGGTGTTGTTCGAGATGGCGACGGGTGAGACCCCGACGTACGGGGACGGGGCGAGCGAGCCCTCGCTCACCGACGGCCACGTGGTGATCCCGGCGGAGGCGCTGCCTCCCGAGTGGAGTCAGGACGTGGTGGGGCAGATGACGGGGCGCTTCACCCGTCTGCTCGACGGGGACAGCGGGGCGCGGTTCGGCTCGGCGCAGGAGTTCCGTGAGGCGCTCGCGGCCGTCGCGGCGTCGGTCACCGCGGGTGACGGGGGGACGACGACGAGGGAGCCGGTCACTCCCCGCGATGCTCCCACACCCGTGACAGCCGTCGCTCTCCCGACGTTGGCGGAGCTGGCGGAGGAGCTCCTGCGGGCTGCGGGCGGCTCGCGCACTTCCGATTACCGGCTGGTGCGGACGATCCTCGGGCGGGGCGAGGGCGCGCCGGACGATCCGTTCCAGGCCATGTCCCGG
>NZ_CALMYY010000083.1 GCF_937873725.1 uncultured Dietzia sp. | reverse complement strand
CCTCGAGCAACCCCGCACGGACCTCGAGCAACCCCGCACGGACGTCGAGCAACCAGGCCGGTGCCCGACCGGACGCGCCGAGGCCAACCGCGCCGGTAACGGTTGAGGTGTCAATATCCCAGAAATCGGATGAGGGGATTGTTATTGATTTCGCGGTGCCGCATGGTGTTGACACGGCCCAGTGGCCGTGACCCACCTCCGAAAGGGCGTCTCATGCACCGTCCAGTCACCGTTGGCGCGTCACTACTCGCGTCGGCGCTCATCGCCGTGATCGCCCTGCCAGGCGTAGCCACGGCAACTCCCGAGCCTCCGACCTACACGGTGGTCTTCGACAGCCCGAGTGCCCTCTCGGTCGAGGGACGAGGAGCCACGACGGCCGTCTCGTACGCCAACGATTCCGGTCGGGTGCTGGAGTGCTTCGCGGTCGCGGGCGATCCGGTGCTCATCGGCCAGCTGTACGACGACGCGATCGACAGGGGCGCGGACATCGGCAGGCCACTCTCGGAGGAGTTGACCGCCGCGACGTCGGAACTCGGGCTCGCGGGCCGGCTCGACCTCTACGGCGGAGTCGTCGTCGACGGCGCTACCGAGGTGCTCGGGCCGCGAACCGATGAACTCTTTCCCGACATTCACCTGACGGACGGCTCGTTTGCCTCACAGGCCTACAGCGAGTGCTGGGACTTCAGTAATCACTACCTCGAGATCGAGAGGACCGCGCCGGTCGATCTCCTGGGATCCGTCGAGAATCTCCTCGGCTCCCCGTGGCTGTCCGGGTCGCTGGGCCTACCCGTCACGGTTGCCTGACGAAGGCGTTGCGTACGGCCTCGACCGCGTCGTCGACTCCGAAGCCCGCCCCCGTCGCCAGGTCCGTGAACTCCTCGGCGGCGCGGGCCAGCACCGCCGACGGCAGATCGGCCGCCGCGACGAAGGTCCCCGAGCGGCCGCGGCCCTCCAGGACCCCGGCCTCCTCGAGTTCGCGGTAGACCTTCGCGGCGGTGTTGGCGGCCACCCCGACCTGGTCGGCGAGAGTCCGGACGGCGGGCATCCGCGTTCCGGGGGTCAGCAGGCCGCGCCGGACCGCCTCGAGGATCTGCCCCTTGAGCTGGCGGAACGGGGGATCGGCGGAGGCCGGGTCCACGCCGAGAACCACCCCGGCCACCCGGGAGCCGCCGCCGGTGGGGCGGGAGCCGCCGCCGGCGCGCGGGTCCTCGCCCGGCGCAGCGGCGGTGGCCCCCGGCTCGCTCATGCTCAGGCCCAGACCTGATCGATCGCGGTCGCCTCCCGCGGCGGCGCGGCCGGGACGGCGGGGGCCGGGGTGCGCGAGAACCGCGGGGCGGGCGCGGGCCCGAGGTCGCCGGCCACCTCGACGAAGGTCTTGCGGGCGGCGTTGTGCGGGTGGTCGAGGGCCTCGGTGTAGGTCAGCACCGGGGTGGTGCACGCGTCCGTGCCGTAGAACAGCTCGGCCCACTCGTCGCGCGGCTTCTCGGCGAACTTCCCGGCGATGATCTCCCGCAGCTCGTCCCAGCGGTCGAGGTCGAACTGGCCCGGCATGCCCTCGCCGTCGATCCCCAGCAGGCGGGCGAACTCGGCGTAGAACTGCGGCTCGAGGCAACCGACGGCCATGAACTTGCCGTCGGAGCAGGTGTAGACGTCGTAGAACGGGAACCCGGTGTCCAGCATGTTGGTGCCGGCGACGTCCGACCACTGGTCGCGGGCGCGCATGGCCCACTGGAACTGGCCCAGCACGGAGGCGCCGTCGGTCATGGCGGCGTCGATGACCTGGCCCCTGCCGGAGGTGGCGCGCTCGATGATCGCCGCGAGGATGCCCTGGATGAGGAACATCGAGCCGCCGCCGAAGTCGCCGACCAGGTTGAGCGGCGGCACCGGGCGCTCGCCCTTGCGCGCGGTGGCGTTGAGGTGCCCGGTGAGCGAGATGTAGTTGAGGTCGTGTCCGGCGGTGTGGGCGAGCGGCCCGTGCTGACCCCAGCCGGTCATGCGCGCGTAGACCAGGCGCGGGTTGGCCTCGAGGCACTCGTCCGGGCCGAGGCCCATGCGCTCGGTGACCCCGGGACGGAAGCCCTCGACCAGGACGTCGGCCTTGGCGATGAGGCCGCGGACCTGCGCCAGTCCGTCGTCGCTCTTGAGGTTGGCCTCGACCACGGTCCGGCCGCGCCGGGTGATGTGGGCCCAGCCGTCGACGGAGTTGGCGAGCTCGCCGGGGCGCATGACGGTCACGACGTCGGCGCCCAGGTCGGCGAGCATCATGCAGGCGTGGGGGCCGGGGCCGATGCCGTTGAGTTCGACGACGCGGATGCCGGCGAGGGGGCCGGAGGAGGCAGTGGTCACAGGTGTGCCCTTTCATGTGGCTTTCCCCACACCGTATCGCCCCGAGTGCCCACAGGGCCCGCGGAGGTGAGCACCGTCAGCGATGCCGCCGTGATCACGGCGGATGGTGACGCCGCGATGCCCCCCGACGGGGCCATCCCGCAGGCCATAATGGAGAAACACTTATGTTGACTTATTTAATTTGGGTACGGCGTTTCCTGAGCGCCGGGCAGTGGCACCGCAGAAGGAACTGCGGGGCTCTCACTACGGCAAGGAGTTCATATGGCTACATTCAAGCGACTCGCTGCAGGTGCATCCGCCCTCGCGCTCGCCTCCGGAGCTGTGTTCACAGGAGCCGGAATGGCCGGGGCTCAGGGTTCGTCCGAGATCGCGTCCGCTGTGATGCTGTTTTCCGCTGGGCTCAACGGTGCGGTGAAGGTCACCCCGAATGAGACGGGTGGACCGACCGTCACCTACACCAACGGGGGCACGGTCGACCAGCGTTGCGTGGGCTTCACGGCTCCGTTCTCGTCGTTCATCGAGAGCGGCATCGACGGAGACGACCAAGTGAAGTTCAAGGCCGGGCTCGAGTTCATCGAGGCCGAAGGTGGAGTATCGCTGCTCCGTGCCGACGCGTCGGGCGATCCGGAGGCGATCGCGGACCCGAACCCCGACGACGACGAGGATCTGTACAACTCGATCATCGGTGTGCTCTATGCGTCCCCCGGTGACGGCGTGCTCGTCGAGAAGGGCGAGTCGGTGACGTGGACCGCGACCGCGCCGACCTCTGATCAGCCGTCGATCGCCATGGTCACCTGCAACACGCCGGGTGCGCCGCAGGGCAGTGACCCGTTCAGCATCGGCATCGACAAGCAGGTCGTCGCGGACGCGCTCAACGATGTCCTGCCCGGTGGCTCGATCGGTGTGGGCAGCGTGACCGGTGGCAGCGTCGAGATGGCGGCGACCGTGGTCGGATCGCTCGGCGCGGCCAGCTCGGACGGCAACTCGGCGACGGGTTCCGGCTTCAGCGAGGCCGGCAGCAACAGCAACGACGAGGGCACGGTCGGCGTGGAGACGATCAACTGACCGACCTTCGATGACTGATCCCCGGGCCCGGCACCTCCATGGTGCCGGGCCCGGCGGTCTGTTCGGCCGCGTTCCGCCCGTCGCCGCAGGTCTACTAGCGTGATGCCCATGACCGCCGCTCACGATCCCCTCGCCCCTCCCGTCGTGCACCGCTTCGGCACGCCCGGCTCGGACGGCGCCACCCGCGCGATGCTGCTCGGCTCGGGCGAGCTGGGTAAGGAGGTCACCATCGCGCTGCAGCGCCTGGGCGTCGAGGTGATCGCGGTGGACCGCTATGCCGGGGCGCCCGCCCACCAGGTCGCGCACCGGGCCCACACCATCGACATGACCGACGCGGCGGAGGTGCGCCGCGTGGTGGAACTCGAGCGGCCGCACGTGATCCTGCCCGAGATCGAGGCCATCGCCACGGCCGCGCTCGCGCAGATCGAGCAGGACGGGCTGGCCCGCGTGGTGCCCACCGCCCGGGCGGTGCAGCTGACCATGGACCGGGAGGGCATCCGCCGCCTCGCCGCCGAGGAGCTGGGCCTTCCCACCAGCAGGTACGCCTTCGCCTCCTCGCTGGAGGACCTGCAGGAGGCGTGCGCCGAGATCGGGTTCCCGTGCCTGGTCAAGCCCACCATGTCGTCGTCGGGCAAGGGCCAGTCCTCCCTTCGCGGTCCCCAGGACGTGGAGGCCGCCTGGGACTACGCGCAGTCCGGCGCCCGGGTCGCGGGGGCGCGCGTGATCGTGGAGTCGTTCGTCGACTTCGAGTACGAGATCACCCTGCTCACCGTCCGCAGCGTGGACCCCGACACGGGCGAGATCCGCACCGACTTCTGCGAGCCGATCGGCCATCGCCAGGAGCGCGGCGACTACGTGGAGTCGTGGCAGCCGCAGGCCATGACGCAGGACGCCTACGACTCGGCCCGCTCTGTCGCGGCCCGGATCACCGGCGCGCTCGGCGGGGTGGGCGTGTTCGGCGTGGAGCTGTTCGTCAAGGGCGTCGACGTCTACTTCTCCGAGGTCAGCCCCCGCCCGCACGACACCGGTCTGGTGACCCTTCGCAGCCAGGTGCTCAGCGAGTTCGAGATGCACGCCCGCGCGGTCCTCGGCCTGCCGGTGGTCACGACCATGGCCAGCCCGGGCGCGTCCGCGGTGATCTACGGCGGCACAGGGATCGGGCCGGACGCGGGAGAGGGCGGGACGGCCCAGGGTGGGATGGTCGAGGGCGTCGGATTCGAGGGTGTCGCCCGCGCGCTCGCGGTGCCCGAGTCCGAACTTCGGCTCTTCGGCAAGCCGTCCGCCAGCGAGTTCCGGCGCATGGGCGTGGCCGTGGCGACCGCCGAGGACGTCGAGCTCGCTCGCGAGCGGGCCCGCGAGGCGGCCTCGCGCGTCACGGTGGTGAGGTAGGGGCGGGGCGTGGTGATGGTCATGCCGCGGAGTGTGCCCCACGGGTCCGACATATGACGACGACGAGGAGCCTCACCGACGACGCCCGCGATCTGCCGCGTGAGCCGACCGCCCCGTGGATCCTGGTGCTGGTCGCGGGACTGGTGGTGGTGTGGCTGGCCGTGCTGGCCTGGCAGGTGGCCGTCCTGCCGGATCGGGTGCCGACGCATTTCGACAGCGCCGGCCGCGCCGACGGCTGGTCGAGCAGGGCGGGAGCGTTGGCCTCGTCCCTGCTGTTGCCGCTGGTCATAGCGCTGCCGCTGCCGCTGCTGTCGCGGCTCGCGCTGCTGTGGCCGGCGGCGATCAGCGCGCCGAACCGCGACTGGTGGACGGCCACCGCGCCGCGGCTGCGGCGGTTCGAGCGGCTGCTCCGCGAGGACCTGTGGCTGATCGCCGCCAGCATGATTGGCGCGCTGATCGGGGTCCAGGTGGCGATCACCGACGCCGCGGTGGCGGGCGCCGACTCGCTGCCGTCGGCGTACTCCCGGGGCCCGCTGATCGTCGCGGCGGTGGGCATGGGGTTGGTGCTGGTGCGCGTGCTGGGCGGACGCTACGCGGCCCAGCCGGATCTCGCCTGAACCTGCCCGACTCGGCCTGACCCGGTCTAGCCCGGTCTGACCCGCCTCCGGGCCTCCCGTGCGGGCTGTGGATGGTCGTCCACCCCATCCACAGCCCGCGCCGGCGGGACCGATTCCGTGGCCCGCCGCCCCTAGCGTGTGTTCCCGAGCGGCTCGACCGATCCGCGCCGGAGGGGGGAGTGGTCGATGGAGGGGACGGGACCGGACGCGGGGGCGTGGGGCGCGAGGCAGGGTCGGGTGGCGTCGGCGTTGCTGGCGTTCGAGCAGGTGGCGGTCGGGGCGGAGGCGGCCCGGGTGCGCGAGGCCGGGGCGCGGATGGCGGAGCAGGCGGGGGAGCTGGTCGCGGCGCTGGAGGTGGCGTCGGCGGCCGCGGCCGGGGTCCAGATCGGGCAGCAGGGGCTGCTCACGGGCCCCGCCCTGGCGGAGTGCGCGGCGCTGCTGGCACGGCGGGCGCGGGACTGCGCGGTGGAGACCGACCGGATCGGCGACGCCATGACGCGCGCGGCGGGCCTGCTGGCGGACGCCGACGGGGAGGTGGCCCGCGATGTCGGAGGCGCGGCGGGCTGAGGAACTGGTCATCGCGGTGGACGCCGCCGAGTCGCGGGCTGCGGTGGTGGGTCGGGAGACCGCGGACACGGCGGCCGACCTCGATGCGGTGGCACGACGACTCGGCGGGGGCGCGGCAGCCGGCGGCGGGTGGTTCGGTCACGCCGGGTCCCGCGCGCGCGGCCGGGTGGGGGACGCGGCCGCCGAGGCGCGGATGGTCTCGGGCGCGTGCCTATTCTTGGCCGACGTCCTCCGGGTGGAGGGGTCGAGGCTGGCGCGGGCGCTGGTCTGTTGGGGCGACGACGACCAGGTGAGCCCCGGCACGGGCGACACGGCGGCGGTCGAGGAAGCCGATCGCGCGCTCACAGTGCGGCTTCGCGAGGCCGCCGACTCGCTCGCCGGGTACGCCGACGCCGCCACTCGCCCGTGCATCGACCTGTCCGGGTCGACCGGCGACGATCCCCGGGACGTCGCGGCGCTGTGGCATTCGCTCGGCCCGGCCGATCGCGAACGGCTCGCCCGCGACCACCCGGACCTGGGGTCGGTGGCGGGGGTGGCGTCGGCCACGCGGGACGCGCTCAACCGGACGCGCCTGCGCCGGCTCCTCGGCGCGGGCCGGGCCGGCGCGGGC
>NZ_CALMYY010000082.1 GCF_937873725.1 uncultured Dietzia sp. | reverse complement strand
CGGAGGCGGGGGCGGAGGTGTCACGCGAGCCCTTGCCCGAGTCGCCGAGGAGGTTCGCGGCCCGCCGACGCTGGAGGTACTCGTCGATCCCGCGGGGCAGGTTGGTGAGCCCGCCGTCGCCGAAGAGCGCCCACACCGAGTCGCAGATGCGCTCGACGAGGTAGCGGTCGTGGGAGATCACGACCATCGTGCCGGGCCAGCCGTCGAGCAGGTCCTCGAGCTGGCGGAGGGTGTCGATGTCGAGGTCGTTGGTGGGCTCGTCGAGCAGCAGCACGTTGGGCTCGGCCATGAGCACGCGCGTGAGCTGCAGGCGCCGCCGCTCACCGCCGGAGAGGTCGCCGACGGGCGTGCGCTGCCGGGCCGGGGTGAAGCCGAGCCGCTCGGCCAGCTGCGAGGCGCTGAGCTCGATGTCGCCGAACGACACCCGCGTCGCGACGTCCTCGATCGCCTCCAGGACCCGCTGGTCCAGCGGCAGGTCGTCGAGTTCCTGCCGCAGCCACCCGATGCTGACGGTCTTGCCCTGCTTGCGCCGGCCCGCCGCGAGGGGCGCCTCGCCGGCCAGGGCCCGCAGGAGCGTGGTCTTGCCGGAGCCGTTGACGCCGACCAGGCCGAGCCTCTCGCCGGGGGCGAGGCGCCAGGTGAGGTCGTCCACCAGGACGCGTCCGTCGGGGGCCTCGAGTCGGGCGTCCTCGAGCTCGATCACGACCTTGCCCAGGCGCCGCGCGGCAAAGCTCGACAGCCGTAGTGAGTCGCGGGGCGGCGGCACGTCCTTGATCAGCGCCTCGGCCGCCTCGATGCGGTACCGGGGCTTGGACGTGCGGGCGGGCGCGCCGCGACGCAGCCAGGCCAGCTCCTTGCGCGCGAGATTCTGCCGCCGCGACTCGGTGGCTGACGCCTGCCGGTCGCGCTCGGCGCGCGCGAACACCCAGTCGTTGTAGCCGCCCTCGAACTGCTCGACGCGGCCGTCGACCACCTCCCAGGTGTGGGTGGCGACGGTGTCGAGGAACCAGCGGTCGTGGGTGACGACGACGAGCGCGCTCGCCCGCCCGCGGAGGTGGTCCGCGAGCCACTGGACCCCCTCGACGTCGAGGTGGTTGGTCGGCTCGTCCAGCACCAGCAGGTCCAGGTCCTGCACCAGGGCCGCGGCCAGGGAGACCCGGCGCCGCTCGCCGCCGGACAGGTCCGCCACCGGGGTGTCCAGTCCCAGGTCGTGGATACCGATGCCGTCGAGTACGGCGCGGATCCGCGAGTCGCCCGCCCACTCGTGGGTCTCCACGCCGAGGCCGCCGACCACGGCCTCGCCGACCGTGTCGGCCGCGAGCTCGGTGCGCTGCGTGACCACGGCGATCCGCAGGCCGCTCACCTGGGAGACGCGGCCGGTGTCCGGCTCGGCCACGCCGGTGAGGATCTCCAGCAGGGTGGTCTTGCCGCCACCGTTGAGGCCCACCACCCCGATGCGGTCGCCGGCGTTGACGCCCAGGGAGACGTCGTCGAGCACCTGGCGGATCCCGAAGGACACCGACCCGTGCTCGAGGTTGATGAGGTTGGTGGGGGCCATCATTGCTCCGTGGTCTGTTGCGGGGTGAGTAGACGGGCGCCGCCGACCGGGCCCCGGGTGATCCGGACCTCGCGCGCGACGCCGTGCGCGCTCACCTCGGCGGCCACCGAGATGGCGTGCTCGCGGTCCGAGCAGAAGAACAGGCAGGTGGGGCCGGACCCGGAGACCATGCCGTGCAGGGCGCCGGCCTCCTCGCCGGCGCGCAGGGTCCGGCGCAGGGCGGGCATGAGCGAGAGCGCGGCGGGCTGCAGGTCGTTGGTCAGCAGGTCGGCGACCATCAGCGGATCGTCGCCGGCGAGGGCCTCGACGAGCGACTCGGTTCCACCCGCCCGGGGCAGATCGGTGCGCTCGGCGCGCAGCCGGTCGAGTTCGGCGAACACCACCGGGGTGGAGAGCCCGCCGTCCGCCAGAGCCACCACGAGGTGCTGCTCGGTGCGGGCGCGCAGCAGCGTGGCGAGCGTCTCGCCGCGGCCGGTGCCGAGCGCCGTGCCGCCGCGGAGGCAGAAGGGGACGTCGCTGCCGAGGCGCGCGGCCCGCTCCTCCAGCGCGGCGCGGCCGAGTCCCAGGCCCAACAGCCGGTCCGTGGCGAGGAGCGCGGCCGCGGCGTCCGCGCTCCCGCCCGCCATCCCGCCGGCCACGGGGACACCCTTGACCATCCGGATGGCGATCCGGGCGTCCGACCCCGCCTCCTCCCGGAGCAGGTCGACCGCCCGGGCGGCGAGATTGGACCGGTCCGTGGGCACGTGCGGGGCGCCCGGACCGGAGACGGTCACCTCGTCGCGGTCGGCGAACGACACGGTGACCTCCTCCCACAGGTCCACGGCCCGGTACACGGTGAGCAGGTCGTGGAAACCGTCCGCGCGCAGGTCTCCGACGCCCAGGTGGAGGTTGATCTTGGCGGGGGCGACGGCGGTCACGGCGCGCACGCCGGCGGGGGTGGAGGCGTCGCGGGGCATGCTCACCAGCCTACGGCTCGCGCCGCGCGGACCCGATCCCCAGCCGCCGCGCCGCCTCGGCGATCCGCACGAAATCGGCCGTGGTGAGCTGCTCCCCCCGGGCCCTGGGGTCGACGTCGGCCTCGACCAGGGCGAGCTCGGCGTCCGCGGGCGACCCCGCCCAGCCGGACAGCGCCGCGCGCAGGGTCTTGCGGCGCTGGGCGAACGCGGCGTCGGCCACCGCGAACACCCGGCGGCGGTGCGCCTGCCCCAGGTCCCACGGCGGGGTCTCGTAGGCGTCGATCCGCACCAGCCCCGACTCGACGTTGGGGACGGGCCAGAAGACGTTGCGGCCCACGGTCCCGGTGCGGCGGACGGTGCCGAAGAACCCGGCCTTGACGCTCGGCACCCCGTAGACGCGGGATCCCGGGGGCGCGGCCAGCCTGTCCGCCACCTCGAGCTGCACCATCACCAGGGCGGTCCGCAGGGTGGGGACCTCGGCGAGCAGGTGCAGCAGCACGGGCACGGAGATGTTGTAGGGCAGGTTGGCCACGAGCGCGGTCGGCGCCGGCGAACCCAGGTCGGCGCCGCGCACGGCCATGGCGTCGGCCGTCACCACGGTGAGGTTGCCCGCGAGCTCCGGGGCGCGCTCGGCCACGGTCCGGGGCAGCCGCCCGGCCAGGACGGGGTCGATCTCGATAGCCACGACCCGGCCGGCGGCGTCCAGCAGCGGCAGGGTCAGCGAGCCGAGGCCCGGGCCGACCTCCACCACGGTGTCGCCGCGCCCGACCCCCGAGGACACCACGATCCGGCGGACCGTGTTGGCGTCGTGGACGAAGTTCTGCCCGAGCGTCTTGGTGGGCTTGACGCCCAACTCCTCGGCGAGCGCGCGCACCTCCTGGGGACCGAGTGGAACGGCCTGCCCGCGGAAGGTCGCGTCCGGACCGGTCAGCGCAGGCCCAGCTTCGAGGTGCAGGCGGGCCAGGCGCCCCAGCCCTGCGAGGCCCGGACCTTCTCCGCGATCGCGATCTGCTGCTCCCGCGTGGCCAGGTGGGCGCTGGGCGCGTACTGCCCGCCGCCGTGGCCGGACCACGTGCCGGCGGCGAACTGCAGGCCGCCGGAGTAGCCGTTACCGGTGTTGATGGCCCAGTTGCCGCCCGACTCGCACTGGGCGATCGAGTCCCACACGCCGCCGTTCGACACGACGGGCGCGGCGGGCTTGGGCTTGGTGCCGAGCCGCACGGCCGCCGGGCGGGCCTCGGTGAGGACCCTCTCCGTGCCGCGGGCGCGCTCGGTCTCGACGCCGTTGACGCGGGTCACGGTGTAGGCGACCTCGCGCTCACCCGGGGTGCCGGGCTCCACCACCGTGCGTTCGCCCTCGAGCGACTCCGGGTCCTCGGTGACGGTCTCGGGGGCCTGGAACTGCTCGACCTGGGACTCCTGGCCCACGGCCACCCGGGTGATGGTGACCTGGGTGCCGGGGGCGGCGGGGGCGTCGGCGGCGGGCTCGACGGTGTCCAGCGGGCCGAGCGTGATGCCGGCGCGCACGAGGTACTCACCGACGGTGCCGCCGGGCGAGGCGATCGGGGCGGCCGGGCCGCCGCCGTCGGACAGCAGCAGCTCGCGGGGGGTCACCACGCTCACCCGGGCGCCGTCGAGCGGGACCTCGGCGTCGATGCGGGGGGTGACGTAGCTGCGGGGCGGGACGTCGCCGCGCTCGGCAATGAGGTCGGCGACGGTGGTGGCGGTGGTCCAGACCTGCTCCGCGCGGCCGTCGACCTCGATCGCCACGGGTCGCGCGCGTCGCAGGGTGACGGTGTCGCCGTCGTCGAGGCGGTCGCCGGGCGCCAGCACCACGTCGCGCTCGTCGACGCCGTACCCGGCCTCCTCGAGGGCCGTCCGCACGTCGGAGGTGAAGGTGACCAGGTCGACCCGCGAGCCGTCCACGTCGAGCGTGTACTCCGTGCGCTGGTCCAGCGCGGCGACGCCGCCCACCACGAGGGTGGCGAGCATGCCGGCCACGGACAACCGCAGCATGGTCGAGCGGGAGCGGTGGATGCGGTGGACCGGGGTGAGCAGGCCCTTGGTGCCGGGCCCGGTGCCCGTGGGGATGTCGGTCCGTGCGTCGTCAACCACTGGTCGGTTCTCTCCTCGCGTCGAGCGCCGGCGCCCCTACGGGCGTCCGCGTTTCATCACGATAGCGTAACGAGTCGGCGCCGCCACGGCAATGTGACGCTGCTGACGTGCGACGACGACGAGGAGGTCGGATCACGTTTCGTTACAATCCCCCCTTCCGGCCCACGAGTCCCACGGGCCCCACCGGCGGGTGCCCGTCAGACGGTCAGGCCGAAGACCGCGCGGGCGGTGTCGGCGACCTCCGCGACGAGGTCCTCCGGCGTCTGCCGCCGAACCTCGGCGATCGCGCGGGCGGTGTACCCCACCAGGCCCGGCTCGTTGCGGGCGCCGCGGAACGGCTCGGGCGCCATGTAGGGGGCGTCGGTCTCCACCAGGAGCTGCCCGGCGGGGGCCAGGCGCGCGGCGTCGCGCAGGTGCTCGTTGGCCCTGAAGGTGACGTTCCCGGTGAAGGACAGCACGTAACCGCGGTCCAGCGCCTCGCGCGCGACGTCCAGCGGCGAGGAGAAGCAGTGCAGCATGACGGCGGGGACGCCGGATCCGGGTCCCGCGACCTCCGCCAGGACGCGCAGCAGGTCGTCGTCGGCCTCGCGGTTGTGGATCATCAGGCACTTGCCCAGCTCGGCGGCGAGCCTGGCGTGCCAGCGCAGCGACTCCTCCTGCTCGGCCGGGTCGGCGCAGCCGTCCATCCTGCCCACCCAGTAGTGGTCGAGGCCGGTCTCCCCCACCGCCACCACCCGGGGGTGCGCGGCCAGCTCGCGGAGGCGGTCGCGCACGGCGGGGCCGGTGACCGGGTCGGTGACCTCGCGGGCGCGGGTGGGGTGCACGGCGACCGCGGCGTGGACCCGCTCGTCGGACTCGGCGGCGGCCACCGCGGCCTCCGACTCGGCCAGATCGTCGCCCACGGTCACCAGCGCCTCGACCCCGGCCAGGGCGGCCCGGTCGGCGGCGGCCCGGACCTCGTCGGCGGTGCGGTGCCCACACGAGTAGAGGTGCGTGTGGGCGTCGACCAGGCCGGGCAGCGGCCCGGGCAGGACGGGGGTCGGGCGGGGTTTGCGCTTACCCATTCTGAGAGGTCAGTCCCGCCGGATCGGTGCCCAGCCCGGGCCGGTCTCGGCCAGCTCCGGGTCCACCTTGGCGAACAGCGGGCTCGGCTTGGGCAGGGGCGTGCCGGGGGCGATCGGTGACCGCGCCCAGGTGGCCTGCTCGGAGGCGTAGTCGCCCATGATCACCGGGTAGCTGCGGCCGGCCTCGGGTACGCCCACCCCGGCCACCTCGACGGGCATGTCGTCGGTGACCTCGCGGACCTGCGGCGCCGCCGCCCACACGCCCTGCCCGCCGATCGCGCCGTGGATCTGCTGCGCGGCCGACGGCAGGTACGGGGTGAGCAGGGTGTTGGCGTCGGAGACCACCTGCAGGGCGGTGTGCAGCACGGTGCCCAGGCGCTCCCGCTGGTCCGGCTCCTTGGCCAGCTTCCACGGCTCGGTGGCGGCGATGTAGCGGTTGGCGGCGCCCACGATCCGCATGGCCTCGGAGACGCCGGCCTTGAACCGGGAGCGCTCGAGGTGGGCGCCGACGGTGGCGAAGGCAGCCTCCGCCTCGCGCAGCAGGTCCGCGTCCACCTGGGCGAGGGTCCCCGGGCGCGGGATCTCACCGAAGTTCTTGTGCGCCATCGACACGGTGCGGTTGACCAGGTTGCCCCAGCCGCCCACCAGCTCGGCGTTGGTGCGGCGCACGTACTCGTCCCACGTGAAGTCGGTGTCCTGGTTCTCCGGCCCGGCGACGGAGATGAAGTACCGGAGGGCGTCGGGGCCGAACTCGGCGAGGAAGTCGCGGACGTAGATCACGACGCCGCGCGAGGACGAGAACTTGGACCCCGACATCGTGAGGAACTCGGAGGAGACCACCTCGGTGGGCAGGTTGAGGGCGCCGAGCGCGCCCGGCTCGCCGCCGCGCGCGCCCCGGCCGTCGTAGCCGATGAGCTCGGCCGGCCAGATCTGCGAGTGGAAGGTGATGTTGTCCTTGCCCATGAAGTAGTGGGAGACCGCCTCGGGGTCCGTCCACCACTTGCGCCAGGCCTCGGGCTCGCCGGAGCGCCAGGCCCACTCGATCGACGCGGACAGGTAGCCCACCACGGCGTCAAACCAGACGTAGAGCTTCTTGTCGCCGCGGTCCTCCCAGCCCTCGACGGGGATCGGGATGCCCCAGTCGATGTCGCGGCTCATGGCGCGCGGGCGCAGGTCCTCGAGCAGGTTGAGCGAGAACTTGAGGACGTTGGGCCGCCAGTCCTTGCGCCCCTTGAGCCAGTCCCCCAGCGAATCCGCCAGGGCGGGAAGGTCGAGGAACCAGTGCTCGGTCTCGATGAACTTCGGCGTCTCGCCGTTGATCTTGGAGACCGGGTTCTTCAGGTCCGCCGGGTCGAGCTGGTTGCCGCAGTTGTCGCACTGGTCGCCGCGGGCGCCGTCGTCGCCGCAGATCGGGCACGTGCCCTCGATGTACCGGTCCGGCAGCGTGCGGCCCGTCGACGGGCTCACCGCACCGGTGGTGGTCTTGGCCACCATGTACCCGTTGCGGTGCAGGCCGCGGAACAGCTCCTGGACCACGGCGTAGTGGTTGCGGGTGGTGGTGCGGGTGAACAGGTCGTAGCTCAGGCCCAGCCCCGCGAGGTCGTCCACGATCACCCGGTTGTACCGGTCCGCGAGGGACTGGACCGACACGCCCTCCTTCTCCGCCTGCACGAGCAGCGGCGTGCCGTGCTCGTCGGTGCCCGAGACCATGAGCACGTCGTTGCCCGCCATCCGCTGGTAGCGGGAGAAGACGTCCGACGGCACCCCGAACCCCGAGACGTGTCCGATGTGCCGGGGGCCGTTCGCGTACGGCCATGCGACCGCGGTGAGGACTGTCTTCGCCATGCGTCCCAGAGTAGTGGTCTCGGCCCGCAGAACCCGAGTCAGGCGCTCTCGGCCGCCGGATCGTGCGAGAGCGACTTGTGGATGGACACGCACAGGGCGATGAGCACCAGGACGAACGGCGACGCCGCGATGATGGTCATGTTCTGCAGACTCGACAGCGCGTTGCCGCCCCCGTCACCCGCCACGAGCATGATGATCGCCACCGCCGCGGTGAACGTGCCCATCAGCATGACGATCCAGCGGGACGGTTCCTCGATCCCGTGCTGGACCATGCCGCCCATGACGATCGACGCGGAGTCGGCGGAGGTGATGAAGAAGACGGCGATGAGCGCCATCGCGAGCACCATGAGCACCGGCGCGAGCGGGAGCTCGCGGAGCAGGTTGAACAGCTGCGGTTCGAGGGATCCGTCGCCGAAGACGCTCCGCCCGGCGTCCTCGAGGTACAGGGCGAACCCGCCGAAGATCGAGAACCACAGCACCGACAGGGTGCTGGGGATGAGGACCACCCCCACGATGAACTCGCGGACCGTGCGCCCCCGGCTGATCCGGGCGAGGAACATGCCCACGAAGGGCGACCAGGAGATCCACCACGCCCAGTAGAAGACCGTCCAGCCGGACAGCCACTCCGCCGCCTCGCCGTTCTCGCTCACCGCGGTCCGGGAGGCCATGTCCAGGAAGTCGGAGAAGTACGCGCCCACCGTGGTGGGGATGAGGTCGAGGATGAAGAAGAGCGCGCCGGAGAAGATCGCCACGAACAGCGCCAGCGAGATCGCCAGCACCAGGTTGATGTTGGACAGGATCCGGACGCCGTTGCCGATGCCGGACGCCGCCGAGGCGAGGAACACCAGGCCCAGCACCACGATGACGCCCACGACGAGCGCGATGCCGCCGCCGTCGACCGCGCCCGTCTCGTTGAG
This sequence comes from uncultured Dietzia sp., assembly GCF_937873725.1. GTDB lineage: Bacteria > Actinomycetota > Actinomycetes > Mycobacteriales > Mycobacteriaceae > Dietzia. The sequence continues at coordinate 7,059 of NZ_CALMYY010000082.1, read as the reverse complement.
CCCGGCCCGGATCTGCAGCGCGCCGAGGCCGAGCGAGGCCGCCGTCCCGAAGATGGTGGCCACCACCGTGGCCACGTCCAGCACCTTGCCCATCCAGCCGCCCGCCCGCTTCTCCCCGATCAGCGGGACGAACGCCTGCGAGACCAGGTGACCGCGCTTGAACCGGTAGGCGGACAGGGCCAGCGCGAGGCCGACCACGGCGTACATGGACCACGGGTGCAGGGTCCAGTGGAAGGCGGTGGTCGCCATGGCCACGTCGTACTGCTGGTCCTGGCCCGGCGGCGGGGTCTGGAAGTGGGTGAGCGGCTCGGAGACGCCGTAGAACATGAGCCCGATGCCCATGCCGGCGGCGAACATCATGGCGATCCAGGACCGGGTGGAGTACTCCGGCCTCTCGTCGTCGCCGCCCAGCCGGATCCCGCCGAAGCGGGAGAACGCGAGGTAGACGGTGTAGGCCACGACCGTGGTCGCCACGACGATGAACAGCCAGCCCACCGTGTGGACCACCACGTCGAAGGCCTTGCCCGCGGCGCTCTCGAACGACACGGTGTAGAACAGGCCCCACACCACCACGATCAGCGCGATCACGGCGGTGGGGACGAGCACCGCGAGGTCCGCGCGCGGCCGCGCCGCTCGAGTCGAACCCGGGTCGATCTTCTCTGCGCTGGAACTGGACATCCTTTGAACACTGTCAACAACCGGTCGAGAGTGCAAGATAATAAGTTCCTCACCAGCCGGTTCGCGTGCCACCATAGGCGAGTGCCCGGCAGCCCAGTCCCCGTCGCCGGGCTGCTGCGTGCGCTGCGCTCGCGGGCGCGATCGCTCGACCTGGCGCCCCCCGCGGCGTTCCTCGGCGACTGGCACGGGCGCCGGGCCGTGCTCGTCCCGTCCGTCGACCTCCGGCCCTGCGAGCCCGGGCGGCTGTTCCCGGACACCGACCGGCTCGTCGTCGTCTACCGGTCCTTCCCCGACACCGTGCCGGGATCCGCCCCGCCGCTGCCCGAGGCGGTGCGCGGCGAGGCCTCCGGGTGGCTCACCCTGGACGCCGACGGCCGGTGGACGCGCCACGGCGACGCCCCCGATCCGGAGCAGGTGGTCCGCCACCACGGTGCCGGGAGGGGCGACGACGACGAGGCGACCCGGCTCCCGGACTGGGCCGCCCCCGATCGTGCCGCCCACGCCTCGGCCGTGGTGGACTGCCTCGAGGCGATCCGCGCCGGCGAGGTCTATCAGGCCTGCCTGAGCACCCGGCTGCACGGGACGCTCCGCGCGGACCCGCTCGAGACCTTCCTCGCCGTGGCCGGGCGCGCCCCGGCCGCGCGCTCGGCCTACCTCGAGGGCGGGTGGGGCGCCGTGCTCGGCTTCTCCCCCGAGGAGTACCTGGTCCGCCGCGGCGACGTGGTCCGATCGAGCCCCATCAAGGGCACCGTGCCCGCGGACCGGGACCCGGCCGACCTGCTGGCCTCCGCCAAGGACGTCGCCGAGAACATCATGATCGTGGACCTGGTCCGCAACGACCTCGGGCGGGTGGCCGAGATCGGATCCGTGACCGTCACCGACCTGCTCGCGACCCGGCCCGCCCCGGGGGTGCACCACCTGGTCTCCACCGTCGCCGCCCGCACCACGGTGGACCACGACGCGCTGGTGGCGGCCACGTTCCCCCCCGCCTCGGTGACGGGAACCCCCAAGGCGCGGGCCCGCGACCTCATCAACGGGTGGGAGCCGCGCTCGCGGGGGCTGCACTGCGGGGCGTACGGGTTCGCGCTCGGCCCCGACCTCGAGCTCGCGGTGGCCATCCGCACTCTCGAGGCGACCCCGGACGGCCGGGTGGAGATGGGGGTCGGCGGCGGGATCACCATCGACTCCGACCCCGACGCCGAGTGGGACGAGTGCGTCCACAAGGCCGCCTTCACCTGGGGCGGCGGCCCGCCGCCCTGGGAACGCCGCTGACCGTGGTCAGGAGTCGTCGGCGCGGGAGTCGAGCACGGCCTGGTAGAGCTCGCGCCTGGTCAGCGTCGACGCCTCCGCGACCGCGGCGCACGCGTCCTTGAGGCGCTCGCCCGCCTCGACCCGCTCCTCGACGATCTCCACCAGGTCCTCGACCGTCGCGGTGGAGCCGGCGGGGTCCGCACCCCCGATCACCACGACGATCTCCCCGAGCACCCCGCCCGCGGTCCGCTCGGCCAGCTCCCCCAGCGTCCCGCGCAGGACCTCCTCGTAGGTCTTGGTGAGCTCCCGGCACACCGCCGCCCGCCGGTCGGCGCCGAGCACCTCGGCGGCCTCGGCCAGCGTGTCCGCGAGCCGGTGCGGGGACTCGAAGAACACGCACGTGCGCTCCTCGGCCGCGAGGCGGGCCAGCCAGGTCCGGCGGCGCCCGGAGCGGCGCGGCGGGAATCCGTCGAAGCAGAACCGGTCCACCGGGAGTCCGCTGAGCACCAGCGCCGTGGTCACGGCCGACGGGCCGGGCAGGCACGTCACCGGGAGCCCGGCCTCGATGCACGCGGTCACCAGCGAGTACCCGGGGTCCGACACCGCGGGCATCCCGGCGTCGGTCACCACGGCCACCACGTCCCCGGCCCGGACCCGGTCCACGAGCTGCGGGACGCGACCGGCCTCGTTGTGCTCGTAGAAGCTCATGACCCGGCCGGTGATCGTGACCTCCAGCGCGGCGGTGAGGGTGCGCAGCCGGCGGGTGTCCTCCGCGGCCACCACATCCGCGGTGGCCAGGAGCTCCCGTAGCCGGGCGGAGGCATCGCCCGGATTTCCGATTGGGGTGGCCGCCAACACGACCCGTCCGGACGTCATGCGCACCACCCTATCCCCGGTCGGTGGGCGCACCCCACTATGCTTCCCCTCGTGACATCGACCCTCGGCGTGCGATCCCCGGGCCGCCCGCTACCCGACCCGGATACCGGCCCGGTCGACTCCACCCGCGACTGGATCGTCACCGGCGTCATCCTCCTGCTGGCCTTCGTCTCACGCTTCTGGGGCCTGACCTCCGCCACGGACAAGGGCACGCCGGTCTTCGACGAGAAACACTACGCGCCGCAGTCGTTCAACATCGCCCAGCTCGGGATCGAGGAGAACCCCGCCTACGGGCTGGTCGTCCACCCGCCGGTGGCCAAGCAGATCGAGTCCCTCGGCGGCCTGCTCTTCGGCTACACGCCCCTGGGCTGGCGGTTCACCGCCGCGCTCTGCGGGGTCCTCGTGGTGCTCATGGTCATGCGGATCACCAGGCGGCTGACCCGGTCCACCCAGCTGGGCTTCGTGGCCGGGCTCCTGCTGTGCGTGGACGGGGTCACCTTCGTCACCTCCCGCATCGGCATGCTGGACATCTACCAGGTCCTCTTCGTCACCGCGGCCGCGGGAGCGCTGCTGGTGGACCGCGACCAGATGCGCGGACGCATGCACCGGGCCGCGGTCGCGGGCCGACTCCACCTCTCGGACTACGGGCCGCGCCTGGGCTTCCGGTGGTGGCGGTTCACCGCCGGCGTGATGCTGGGCCTGGCGCTGGGCGTCAAGTGGAACGGCCTGTACTTCATCGCCTTCTTCGGCGTCATGACCGTCGCCTGGGACTGGGCCCTGCGCAGCCGCTACGGGGTCAGGCGCCCCCTGCTGGGCGCGCTGCTGCGAGACGCCGTCCCGGCGTTCGTCTCCCTGGTCATCTGGCCCGCCGTGCTCTACATGCTCACCTGGCTCCCGTGGTTCGCCCAGGAGAACTCGGTCTACCGGCACGCGGTGGGTTCGAAGGTCCAGGACAACTGGCTCCCCGACGTCCTCCAGTCGTGGCTCTACTACCAGTCCTCCGTCCTGACGTTCCACTCGTCCCTGACCACCTCGGCGGGCAACCGCCACCCGTGGGAGTCCAAGCCCTGGACCTGGCCGATGAGCCTGCGGCCGATGCTCTACTTTGTCGAGCAGGGCGACGGCGTGACCGGCTGCGGCGAGAACTCGTGCGTGCGTGCCATTATGCTCATCGGCACGCCCGCCATCTGGTGGCTCGCCATCCCCGTGCTGGCCTGGGCGTTCTGGCGGGCGGTGATCTGCCGCGACGGGCGGTACGCCTTCCCGCTGGTCGGGTACGCGGCCGGCTACCTGCCGTGGTTCTTCAATTACGACCGCCAGATGTACTTCTTCTACGCCTCGGTCATGGTGCCGTTCTTCGTCATGATGCTGGCGCTGGTGCTGGGCGAGATCGCCGGGAGATCCACCGACTCCCCCCGCCGCCGGGCGATAGGCCTGGGGATCGTCTGCCTGTACCTGGCGCTGGTCGTGGCCAACTTCCTCTACATGCTGCCGATCCTGTCGGGGATCCCCATCACACCCACGGAGTGGAACCAGCAGCTCTGGCTGCCGTCCTGGCGCTGAGGGTCCGGGCGGCCCGGGCGATCAGCCGCCCAGGACCCTGTCCACGCTGAACCTGCCCGCCCCCACCGCCGCGACCAGCAACGACCCCACCCCCAACGCCACCACGAGTTCCCAGCCGTTCTGCGTGATGAACGGCCCGTGGGTGGCGTGGACGAAGTAGAAGGCGCCCGCCATGTCCACGCCGAGCAGGATCCCCGCCAGCGGCGTGAGGATGCCCGCGATCAGGGCGATACCGGCGATCAACTCGACCCCGGCCACCACGGCGACGGTGACCTGCGGTTGCGGGACCCCGTAGGCGGCGAACTGCTCCCCCACCCTGCCCAGTCCGAGGGTGAAGAACTTCTGCCAGCCGTGGGCCACGAAGACCGCGCCGAGCCCGACGCGGGCCAGGAGGATGGCGGCGTCCGTCAGGGTCTCCACGCCCTTCACGGGAGGATGCCCTCACCGGCTCTGTTGATCTTCCGCCCGATGGCCCTCATCGCCAGACCGTAGAGGGGCGGGGCGAACTTCTGGGCGGCGAACGCCAGCCGGATGTCCGGCGAGGTGTAGACGATGTAGCGGCCCCTCCGGACGCCCTCGAGGATCGACTCCGCGGCCTGGTCCGGGGTGACGGCGTGGCGCTGGAACTGCGCAGCGGTCCTGGCCACCTCCGGATTCGACCGGTCCACGCCGGCGATCTCGATGGTTCCCACCAGCGGGGTGTCGACGGCACCCGGGCACACCAGGTGCACGCCGATGTCGTAGGGGGCCAGGTCGAACCGGAGCACCTCGGCGATGCCGCGGATGCCGAACTTGGCGGCGCTGTACGCGGCGTGCCAGGGCAGCCCGAGCAGGCCGGCGGCCGAGGACACCATGACCAGCGCGCCCGGCTTCTTCGCCGTCATCATGGCCGGGATGAACGCCTCGATCACGTGGATCGTGCCCATGAGGTTGACCTCGACCATGGACCGCCACACGCGGTGCTCGAGCAGGTCGGGGCGGCCCCAGGCCGAGTTGCCGGCCACGTGGAAGACGGCGTCCGGGACGCCGTGCTCGGCGATCACCCGCTCGCCGAACGCGGTGACCGCCTCGTGGTCGGTGAGGTCGAACGCCTCGGCCACCAGAACGGTGGCGCCGGAGACCCGGCAGTCGCGGGCCGTGGCCTGCAGGCCCTCGTCCCTGAGGTCGGTCAGCACCAGCCGCGCGCCCTCTCCGGCGAGCCGGATCGCCACGGACCGGCCGATGCCGCTGGCCGCGCCGGTGACCACGCAGGTCCTCCCCCGGTAGTCGGTGATCCGCCGCCTCGACATGTGCTCCCCTGTCCGGGCCCGGGTCGACAGGACCGGACCGCCTGGTGTCCCACCGTAGCGGCCCGGATCAGCCGCGCGCGGGAATCGGCGGCACGTAGTCGCGGAGCACGCAGCGGCTGCCGGAGTAGATGGTGGCCATGCAGCGGTTGCAGTGCACGCACAGCGACCGGCGACGCTCGTCCGCCTGGAGCTTGAGCGGCAGGTCGGGCTCGCGGAGCAGGCCGCGGCCCATGGCCACGAACTCGAAGCCGGCGTTCATCGCCTTGTCGATGGACGGCCGGTCGACGATGCCACCGAGCAGCATCATGGGCAGGCTGACGGCGTCGCGGATCTGGCGCGCGTCATCAAACATGTACGCGTCGGTGTACGGGTACTCCTTGAACATCTTCGGCCCGACGACCTTCATGCCCATCTTGATAATCGGTGGCTGGGTGGCGGCGAACTCCGCGAGCGGCGCGTCACCCTTGAACAGGTAGATGGGGTTGAGCAGCGAGCTGCCGACTGTCATCACCAGCGCGTCGGCGGAGCCGTCGGACTCGATCCACTTGGCCACCTGCACGGCCTCGTCGATCCAGAAGCCGCCGGGGACGCCGTCGTCCATGTTGAGCTTCATGGTGACGGCGATCTTGTCGCCCATCTCGTCGCGGATCGCGCAGCCGATGCGGCGGGCGAAGCGGGCGCGGTTCTCAAGCGAGCCGCCATAGGAGTCCTTGCGTCTGTTGAGCTTGGGGCTGAGGAACTCGCTGACCAGGTAGTTGTGGCCGAAGTGAACCTCGATGGCGTCAAAGCCGGCGTTGTGGGCACCCTTGGCCGCGCGCACGTGATCGCCGATGATCCGATCGATGTCGGCTTCGGTGCAGGCCTTGGTCAGGGACATGCCGGTCGGCGCGGGGATCCGCGACGGGCCCATTGCGGGCATGCCGTTGGAGGCGGAGTTGGCGACGGCGCCGGCGTGACCGACCTGTGCCGAGATCGCCGCGCCCTCGGCGTGGACGGCGTCGGTGAGCTTGCGCAGCTGCCCACCGTCGTCCATGCCCCAGTGGTACTGATGCCGGTCGGTGCGACCCTCGGGCGAGGTGGCGAGGTAGGCGACGGTGGTCATCCCCACGCCGCCGCGGGCGTACTCTGCGTGAAACTCGATCAGCTCGTCGGTCACGCGGCCTTCCGGGCAACGGCCTTCGAACGTCGCGGCTTTGACGATGCGGTTACGCAGCGTCACGTTGCCGATCCTGCCGGGACTGAAGACGTCGGGTGCGGGGGTTCCGGGCGCAAGAGTCATGCCGAAACTATAACGTGTTCCACCACTTGTGAAGAGTGTCTGCCAGCAGTTTTGCGTCTGCACGCTGCGTTGTCAGCGGCATTGTCGTCGTCGTCGTCGGCGTTGTCGTCGGCGTTGCCGTCG
>NZ_CALMYY010000081.1 GCF_937873725.1 uncultured Dietzia sp. | reverse complement strand
GGCGGGCCCGGGGTTTCGGCCGGGGGGCGGGGCCCCCCGCCGGGGGGGCCCCCGCCGGACCGGGGACGGTGGTGGCCGCGCCCCCGGTCGCTCCGGTCGTCGACGGACCCGCCGCGGTCGAGGAGGCCGACCGACTGCGCTCGTACCTCGGGGGTCTGCCCGGGCCCGCACCGGTGGTGGTGGGTGGGGACTTCAACGCCACCTGGGATCACGTCCGGTTCCGGAGCCTGCGGGGGCTCGGGTACACCGACTCGGTGTCGGGCGGGGGCGACGGCTGGGTGCCCACGTGGCCGGCGGATCGGCGGGTCCCCCCCCCCCCCAGCATCCACCACACCCCGGCGGGGGGGGGGGCCCCCGGGGGGGGGACCCCGACCCCCCGCCGGCGCGCCCCCCATCGTCCGGGCCTGTCCGCGACGGTGCGGCTTCCCGCGGACCGCGGTCGTTGACCTACCATGCGGACCATGAGTTCACGCATCCGCACAGCCGCCTCCGGGGTCGCCGCCGCCACGCTCGCCGTGGTCCTGGCGGGGTGTGGCGGGGGGACGGGCGAGGGGGGGGGGCCGGGGGGCTCCCCGGACGCGGGGGCGTCGCCCGGGTGGACGAGCGCCCCCCTCGCCGAGGGGGGGCCGGGGAGGCCCACCGGTCCCGTGACGCCTCCGCCCCCCACGGAGCCCCTGCCGGAACCGGCGCCCGGCGAGCCCGCGCCGGAGTCCGCGCCGGCGTCAGCGCCGGGCGTGCCGCCCCCGCCCGCACCGGGTGAGCCCGCGCCTCCGGCACCCGGGGGCGGCGACTTCGCGGCCCTGCTGCAGCGGCAGGACGTCGTCCTGCCGGCCGGCGTGGACCCGGCGGCCACCGCCATCGAGGCGTGCGGCCGCTTCGACCGCGGGGAACAGATGGACCAGGTCTCCGGATGGCTCGGTGAGTACGGCCGATTGGGTATCGAACAGCAGGGGTTCTTCCTCGGCGCCGCCGTGGGGACCTACTGCCCGGGCAACTTCCCCAAACTCGGCTGAGCGGCGCGTCCGGAGGACGCCCCCGCCTCACATCCGGGCGTACCTGGCCCGGCCAAAGGAGTAGACGCCGTAGAGGCCGATGCCGATGCCGGTGGCCACGAGCAGCACCTGCCCGAAGGGTTGTTCGCCGACCGTCCGCAACGCCGCGTCCAGCCCGCCGGCCTTCTCGGGGTCGGCGGTCACCACCGCCGCCACGATGAGGCCGCCGAGGATCACCAGGGCGACGCCCTTGGCCGTGTAGCCCAACTGCCCGGACACCACGAGGGCCCGCCCCACGTTGGCGCCTCCGGTCCGCTCGAGGTCCTCGACGAACTTCTTCGCCGCGCCCTTGTAGACGTGGTACCCGCCGACACCGATCACCGTCAGCCCGGCCACGACGAGGGCGGCTCTGCCCGGCCCCGACCCGAGCAGCCCGGCGGTGGCATCCGAGGCGGTCTCGGAGTCCGAGCTCGAACCCCCCGACGCGAACCGGGCCGTGGTGACCCCCAGCGCCAGGTAGACGACGGCCTTGGCGCCCGCCTTCACGCGGTCGGACGTTTCCTCCGGTCCGAGGACCACCTCCACGGCCTGCCACACGCCCAGCGCGACGAAGGCCGCCGCGCCCACCCAGAGCAGGATCTGCCCGCCCGGTGCCGCGGCGATCTCGGCCAGGGCGCCCGAGTTGGAGGCCTCGCCCCCGCCGGACCCGAGCGCGATCCGGATGGCGATCCACCCGATGAGGAGGTGGACGATGCCGTTCATGACGAACCCGGCGCGGGCGAGCCACTCGAGGGCGGGATGATCCACCGCGGTCCGGGCGGCGCCGGCAACCGAGCGCGGACGGTGAGATGAGGTCATGCCGTGAACTCTCCCACGACTTCGCCTCATTACCAGTCGATCTCGCCCAGGACCTCGTTGCGCCGACGGAGTTCGGCCACGCGGTGCTCGGCGGCGCGGTGCTCCTCCGAGCGGCGCCGGACCTGCTCGGCGAGCGCGTCCGCCTCGACCTCCGCCAGGAGCAGTTGGAGGCGGTCCTTCTGCTCGCGCAGCGTCTCCACCGACGTGTCCATGGCGATGAGTTTGCGCGAGCCGGCGGTGGCGTGGAGGAAGGGGTTCCGTTCGAGGATCAACCGCGCCTCCTCGGGGTCGACGACCCGGGACAGTTTGAGTAGGACCGGGTAGCCCTCTCCCTCCCGCGTGGGCCCCGGTTCGTGCTCCGGGTCCAACGCGGCGGCGACCACCTTGAGAGGTCTCGCCCGCGGGGAGGAACTCCGGAAGTCGACATCCTCCGCGTCCATCAGCGTCCAGCCCCTTCCTCTCTCCCGCCTGGTGGAGTGCAGGTCGTGGCCCAACCATAAACGCCCCGGCCGCAGTGGCCGGGGCGTTTACCGAGTCTCAGGGACGTGCCGGCTCAGCAGTCGTAGTAGAGCTCGAACTCGTGCGGGTGCGGGCGCAGGTTGACCGGGGCGATCTCCTTCTCGCGCTTGTACGCGATCCAGTTCTCGATGAGGTCCTCGGTGAACACGCCACCCGCGGTGAGGTACTCGTGGTCGGCCTCGAGCCGGTCGATCACGGCGGGCAGTGAGGTGGGGGCCTGCGGGATGTCGGCGGCCTCCTCCGGCGGGAGCTCGTAGAGGTCCTTGTCGACCGGCGCGAGCGGCTCGATCTTGTTCTTCACGCCGTCCAGACCCGCCATCATCATCGCCGCGAACGCGAAGTACGGGTTTCCGGAGGAGTCGGGGCAGCGGAACTCGATGCGCTTGGCCTTGGGGTTGTTGCCGGTGATCGGGATGCGGACGCAGGCCGAGCGGTTGCGCTGCGAGTAGACGAGGTTGATCGGCGCCTCGTAGCCCGGGACCAGCCGGTGGTACGAGTTGATCGTCGGGTTGGTGAACGCCAGCAGGGACGGCGCGTGGTGCAGGATGCCGCCGATGTAGTAGCGGGCGATGTCCGACAGCCCAGCGTAACCCGACTCGTCGTGGAACAGCGGCTTGCCGTCCTTCCACAGCGACTGGTGGGCGT
>NZ_CALMYY010000080.1 GCF_937873725.1 uncultured Dietzia sp. | reverse complement strand
CCCACATACGCGCAGATTACGGCCATCGCCGCGCTCGTCACGGACTGGCGGGGGCAGGGCGGCGTCGCGGTGGGCGGCGGCGGGTCGGCGGGGGCGGGTGTGGCCGAGGGCTCGGGGAGGTTGGTCGCCCGGCGTCGGCATGGAAAGGTGGTCCTCGAGATCGATCGGGCCAGCTGAGCGGGGACGACATGAGCAACGTGGACAAGTACGCCGACGAGATCGAGACGGTGCTGCTCGACGCCGACCGGATCCGGGAGCGGATCGCCGAGATGGGCGCCGCGATCGGGGAGCGGTACGCCGACTCCGAGCACGAGGTCGTCCTGGTGGCCGTTCTCAAGGGCGCCGCGATCTTCGTCTCCGACTTCGCCCGCGCCCTGTCCATCCCGTCCGAGCTGGAGTTCATGGCGGTGAGCTCGTACGGCTCCTCGACCAGCTCCTCGGGTGTCGTGCGGATCCTCAAGGACCTCGACCGGGACATCGCCGACCGCGACGTGATCATCGTCGAGGACATCATCGACTCGGGTCTGACCCTGTCCTGGCTGATGCGCAACCTCCGGACCCGCAACCCGCGCTCGCTGGAGATCGTCACCCTGCTGCGCAAGCCCGACGCGGTCAAGGCGGACCTGGACATCCTCGAGATCGGCTTCGACATCCCCAACGAGTTCGTGGTGGGCTACGGCCTGGACTACGCCGAGCGCTACCGCGACCTGCCGTACATCGGCCGGCTGCACCCGCGCATGTACTCCTGAGTTCCCGCCCCGGCCGGCCCTCCGGCCGCCCCTCCGGCTTGCGCTGGCTCTTTGGTCCACGGCCCCAGCGCGGACCCGGTGATCGCGTACGTTCAGCCAGCGCACGCCGGAGTGTGTTGGACACGTGTCTGCCAATCAGGTGATCCAGGTCACGTCGGGGGGTTAGCCTGGCGGCATGTTCCCAGGTACCTTCGCCGCCAGCACTCCCGACAAGCCCGCCGTGATCCGTCCCGCGACCGGCGAGCAGATCACGTACGCCCAGCTCGAGACCCGCTCCGCTCAACTCGCCCACCTGCTCACCGACGAGTGGGGCTTCAAGCCCGGCGACACGATCGCCGTGGTCTCGGACAACACCCTCGAGATGGTCGAGATCTACTGGGGGGCGCTGCGATCCGGCCTCTACATCGCGGCGATCAACCACCATCTGACCGCGGAGGAGTCGTCCTACATCATCGGCGACTGCGGGGCACGCGCCCTGTTCGTGTCCGCTGCGGTGGCCGATCATGTGGACCTCACGCCCGAAGCGCATCCGGCAGTGGAGCACCGGGTGGCGTTCGGCGGCGCCCTCGACGGGTTGGAGGACTACCGCGGCCTGCTGGAGGGTCAGCCCACTGAGGCTCCCGCCGACCAGCCCCGCGGCCACGACTTCCTCTACTCGTCGGGCACCACCGGCCGCCCCAAGGGCGTACGGGTGGACCTGCCGGAGGGGCAGATCGACGAGGTGCCGGATCTCTACACGCCCGTGTTCAGCTTCCTCTACGCCTTCGACGCCGACAGCGTGTACCTGTGCCCGGCACCGCTGTACCACGCGGCCCCGCTGCGGTTCTGCGGCGTCGTCAACTCGGTGGGCGGGACGGTCATCCTCATGGACCGCTTCGACCCGGAGGAGGCCCTGCGGCTGATCGAGGAGTACCACGTCACGCATTCGCAGTGGGTGCCCACGATGTTCGTGCGGATGCTCAAGCTGCCCGACGCCACGCGCGAGCGCTACGACGTGTCCAGCATGACCCACGCCATCCACGCCGCCGCACCGTGCCCGCCGGAGGTCAAGCGGCGGATGATCGAGTGGTGGGGCCCGGTGATCCACGAGTACTACTCGGCCACCGAGGGCATGGGTATCACGTTCATCAACTCCCAGGAGGCGCTCGAGCGCCCGGGGTCGGTGGGCCGCGACGGACTCAAGGGCATCGCGCACATCTGCGACGAGGAGGGCAACGAGCTCCCCACCGGCCAGATCGGCACCATCTACTGGCAGCAGGACGAGGGCACCTTCTCCTACCACGGTGACCCGGAGAAGACGGCATCGGTCTTCCATCCCCAGCACCCCAACTGGTCCACGTTCGGCGACGTGGGCTACCTGGACGAGGACCGCTTCCTCTACCTCACCGACCGCAAGGCGTTCACCATCATCTCCGGCGGGGTGAACATCTATCCGCAGGAGATCGAGAACGCGCTCGCGCTGCACCCGGCGGTCGAGGACGTCGCGGTGATCGGCATCCCGGACGAGGAGATGGGCGAGAGGGTCCACGCCGTGGTGGTGCCCGCCGCCGACCGGGCCGACGACCCCGGGTTGGCCGAGGAGATCCTCGGCTCGCTGCGGGGGCACGTCTCGGACTTCAAGATCCCCCGCGGCGTGGACTTTGTCGACGAACTGCCCCGGACGCCCACCGGCAAGCTGGTCAAGCGCCGGATCGCGGACAAGTACAAGGCGCAGGCGGCCGGCTAGGTGTACTGACCCGGGAGGTCAGGCTCCGCCCCGCTCGACGGCGGCCGCGAGCGCGAGCAGCGTGGCCTCCGAGCCCGGCCTGCCCACCAGCTGGACGGAGGTGGGCAGGACCCGCCCGAGCGGGGTGTGGGTGCGGCCGCACGGGACGGTCATCGCCGGCCAGCCGAGCACGTTGGCCAGGGGGGTGAACGGGGAGAACCGCATCGAGGCCCAGAGCGAGCGTCCCCACGACCGCCGGTGCCATTCGGTGGCCTCGGGGGGCACGTCGGCCAGGGCGGGGGTGAGCCACACGTCCACGCCGGCGGTGGCCATCGCCCGCTCGACGTCGGTCCGCAGCGCCTCGACCCCCCGGTTCCACCGGGTGTCCCCGTCTCCGGCGCCGCCCCGGCGGAACACCGTGCGTCCGAGCAGGGCGTGGTGCCGGGTGCGCCGCTCCATCGCCGAGAGCGGGAGGTTCTCCTCCTCGGCGGCGCGGGCCACGGCGGACGTCCAGCGCGCCAGGTAGAGGACCGGGTCGCGCGGGGAGGGCAGCGTGGTGTCGACGACGACGAGGTCGTCCGCCCGCAGCAGGTCCGCGGCCTCCCGGGCCGCCCGCCGCCAGGGCTCCCGGACGGGCACCAGATCGACGCCGAGCCGGATCGGGCTGGTCGTGGACAGGCCGACCCGGGTCCCGCGGGGCACGCGCCCGACCGCCGCGAGTTCCGGCCTCCCGGACATCACGGACAGCGCCAGGGCCGCGTCCCCGACCGTCCGCGCGAGCGGGCCCGACTCGGCGAGCCGGCCCCAGTTGTCGCCGGACAGCCGGGTGGGCACGACCCCCGGCCCGGGCTTGATGGTGACGATCCCGCAGGCCGCGGCGGGGATGCGCAGGGACCCCATGCCGTCGTCGCCCACCGCGAGCGGCACCATCCCGGAGGCCACCGCCGCCGCGGACCCGCCGGAGGAGCCGCCGGCGGACAGGGACAGGTCGCGCGGGTTGCGGGTGATCCCGTGCTCCTCGGAGTCCGTCATCCCCCACGTGCACAGCTGGGGCGCGGCGGTGACGCCCACGGGGACGGCGCCGGCCGCCAGCAGGGGCGCGACCACGGGATTGTCCAACGTGACGGTGCTCTTGATCGCGAACGGCACCCCCGCCAGCGGGAGCGCCGAGCGAGCGGCCGGTGCCAGGGCGTCCACCGCGGCGCCGGCGGCCCGGCCGTCGGCGCGCAGAAGTGTGGTGAAGGCGTGGAGCGCCGGGTCGAGGTCGGCGACCCGGTCGAGGGCGGCGTCGAGGGACTCCAGCGCGCCACCGGCGCCGGAGTGCACGGCCGCGGCGGTGCCGGCTGCGGTGAGCGGGGAAGTGGTCACGGTCTCGATGGTACGACGGCGGCGGGTGTGCGCCCGTGGCGATCATCGCGGTCGCGTGTCGGACGGCGCAGGTAGCCTGGGGCGATACCGACGCAGTCAGTCGAACACAGAGTCAGACGAACACAGACAGACGAACACACAGGTCCGCCGACCGGCCGGGCCGTCCTTCGCACACGAGGACCGAATGGACCGCAAGAGCAACACCGTTTTCCGCAACGTGGCGATCGCGGGTGTCATCATCCTGGCGATCGTCGGGTTCTCGTTCTTCGCGAACGACCAGCGGGGCTTCGCCGAGGTCGACACCTCGGTGGCGCTCGCCCAGGTCGACGCCAAGAACGTCAAGGAGGCGACCATCGAGGACCGCGAGCAGCAGCTCCGGCTCACCCTCAAGTCGCCCATCGCCCCGGAGGAGGGGGCCGAGGAGACGGACAAGCTCATCGCCAAGTACCCCGAGCGGGCGGCGGACCAGATCTTCGACCGGGTCGCCGCCGCGGAGCCGGAGAAGTACGACACCATCGTCACGCAGCAGGGCTTCCTCATGCAGATGGCGTCGTTCCTGCTGCCCATGCTCATCCTCTTCGGGCTCCTGTTCTTCTTCATGTCCCGCATGCAGGGTGGCAAGGGCGGCCTGTTCGGCGTCGGCAAGTCGCGGGCGGTCGAGTTCACCAAGGACATGCCGCAGACCACGTTCGCGGACGTGGCGGGCGAGGACGAGGCGGTGGAGGAGCTCAACGAGATCAAGGACTTCCTCCAGAATCCGGCGCGCTACGAGCGGCTGGGCGCCAAGATCCCCCGCGGCGTCCTGCTCTACGGACCGCCCGGAACGGGCAAGACGCTGCTGGCGCGCGCCGTGGCAGGGGAGGCCGGGGTGCCGTTCTACTCGATCTCCGGCTCCGACTTCGTGGAGATGTTCGTGGGCGTGGGCGCCTCGCGCGTGCGCGACCTCTTCGAGAAGGCCAAGCAGAACGCGCCGTGCATCGTGTTCGTCGACGAGATCGACGCCGTCGGTCGGCATCGCGGGTCCGGCACGGGCGGCGGCCACGACGAGCGGGAGCAGACGCTCAACCAGCTGCTCGTGGAGATGGACGGGTTCGACGACCGCTCGACCGTCATCCTCATCGCGGCCACCAACCGTCCCGACGTGCTCGACCCGGCGTTGCTCCGTCCCGGGCGCTTCGACCGCCAGGTCCCGGTGACCAACCCGGACCTGCGCGGCCGGGAGGCCATCCTCGCCGTGCACGCGGTGGGCAAGCCGCTGGCCGCGGACGTCGACATGACGGCGCTCGCCCGCCGCACGATCGGCATGTCGGGCGCCGACCTGGCCAACGTGCTCAACGAGGGTGCGCTACTCGCGGCCCGCATCGGTCGGGACGAGATCTCGATCGACATCCTCGAGGAGGCCACGGACCGCGTGGTGGGCGGCCCGCGCCGCAAGCACCGCGTGATCAGCGAGCACGAGAAGAAGGTCACCGCGTACCACGAGTCCGGGCACGCCCTGGCCGCGTGGGCGATGGAGGACCTCGAGCGGGTGCACAAGGTCACCATCCTGGCCCGGGGCCGCACCGGCGGGCACGCGCTCGTCGTCCCGGAGGACGACAAGTCGCTGATGACCCGCGCGGACATGATCGCCCGGATCGTCATGGCCATGGGCGGGCGTGCAGCCGAGGAGTACATCTTCGGCGAGCCGACGTCCGGCGCGAGCTCGGACATCGAGCAGGCCACCCGCATCGCCCGGGCGATGGTCGCCGAGTACGGGATGAGCGCCAAGCTCGGGGCGGTCAAGTACGGCAACGAGGGCGGGGACCCGTTCCTCGGTCGGGGAGGCGGGGCGGGCGCGGACTACTCCCCCGAGATCGCCAAGACCATCGACGACGAGGTGCGCCGCATCATCGACGCCGCGCACACCGAGGCGTGGCGGGGCCTCCAGGGCAACCGCGAGATCCTCCACGCGGGCCCCGGGGAGCGCGGCCGCGAAGCCTCCGCCGCCAGTACAGGCAAGTGCGGCGCAGATTGCGGCGGCAAAGGTGGCGGCAAGGCGATGGGCATGGGGCCTCACAGTTTTTCGTCACTCGTCATTGGTCATTCGTCATGGGCGCGCAGCGCCCTAGCGAATCTTGTCCGCGATCGAGGGGATCATGTAGATGGCGCCGATGAAGCAGAGCGCGCCATAAACC
>NZ_CALMYY010000079.1 GCF_937873725.1 uncultured Dietzia sp. | reverse complement strand
CCCCCCCCCCCCGGGGGGGGGGGGGGCCCCCCGCCTTCCCGGCGGGGTTCGTCCCCCGCCACGTCGCGCTGGTGATGGACGGCAACGGCCGGTGGGCCCAGGAGCGGGGACTGCCCCGGACCGAGGGGCACAAGCGGGGCGAGGCCGTGCTCATGGACGTGGTCCAGGGCTGCATCGAGATCGGGGTCCCGTACCTGTCCGCGTACGCGTTCTCCACCGAGAACTGGAAACGCAGCCCGGAGGAGGTGCGCTTCCTCATGGGCTTCAACCGGGACGTGTTGCGCCGGCGGCGGGACGAGATGCACGCGCTGGGCGTGCGGGTCCGCTGGGCCGGTCGGCGACCGAGGTTGTGGAGATCGGTGATCGCCGAGCTGGAGGAGGCGGAGGACCTCACCAGGGACAACACGGTCATGACGCTCGCGATGTGCGTGAACTACGGCGGCCGGGCCGAGATCGTGGACGCCGCCCGGGACTTCGCGCGCCAGGTCGCGGCGGGGGAGGTCTCGCCGGACGATCTCACGGAGGAGGGCTTCGCCGACTACCTCGACGAGCCGGACATGCCCGACGTCGACCTGTTCCTGCGGCCGTCCGGGGAGATGCGCACGTCCAACTTCCTGCTGTGGCAGTCCGCCTACGCGGAGTTGGTGTTCCAGGACAAGCTGTTCCCCGACTTCGACCGCCGTGACCTGTGGGCGGCCTGCCTGGAGTACGCGGAGCGCGACCGTCGCTTCGGCGGGGTCGCCGGCGCCTGACCCGCGGGTCAGTCCGGGTCGGCCGCGCACGCCGAGCACAGGCCGAACAGCTCGACGGTGTGGGTGACCTCGGTGAACCCGTGCGCCCCGCCGGCGCGGTGCGCCCACACCTCGACGCCCGGTTCCTCGACCTCCACGGTGAACCCGCACACCCGGCAGACCAGGTGGTGGTGGTGGGAGTCGGAGCACTTGCGGAAGATCAGCTCGCCGGAGTCCGTCCGGAGCACGTCGACCGCGCCGGCGTCGGCCATCGACTGCAGGGTCCGGTAGACGGTGGTGAGGCCGATGGTGTCACCGCGCTCGCGCAGCTCGGCGTGGAGGTCCTGGGCGGAGCGGAATCCCTTCGACTCGTCGAGGAGCGCGGAGATCGCGCTGCGCTGCCGTGTCGACCGCACGCCGATCGCCTTGTCCGGGGTGGGCATCTCCTACTCCTCCCCGGCGTGCCCGACGGCCGCCTCCACGATGTGCACCAGGTGGTCGTCGAGCAGCTCGTAGCGGATCTCCCGGCCCTGTCGGTGAGCCGACACGACCTTCGAGGACCTCAGCACGCGCAAGTGCTGACTCACCAGCGGCTGGGTGACCCCCAGGGCGTCGACCAGCTCGTGCACGCAGCGGGGGCCCTCCCGCAACTGCAGCACGATCGCGATCCGCAACGGCGCGGAGAGCGCTCGGAGGAGCTCCCCGGCCGCGGAGACCACACGCTGGGGGGGAAGGGGCACGGGGGCGGCGTGGCGGCCCGGGTCGTGCACGTCCACGAGCGACTCGTGGTCGGTCGGGTGCCCCGATCCGGATGCCATCTCACCACCTCTTCGTGCGTGCCGGCCGCCGACGCGGTGGCGGGTAGGGGCCCCAGTATCCCAGACCATCGGGGGCGACCGGATACCCTGGTGAGAAGTGCTGCGGGCGCCGGCCCGCGCCGAGGTCGTCCACCCCGACGCCTCCGCCAACCGACTCACAAAGGGAGAACCCCCGACGTGGCATCCTCAGCGTCCGTCATCGACTCCGTCGTCAACCTCTGCAAGCGCCGGGGACTGGTGTACCAGTGCGGCGAGATCTACGGCGGGACCCGCTCGGCGTGGGACTACGGCCCGCTGGGCGTCGAGCTCAAGGACAACATCAAGAAGCAGTGGTGGCGGACCTTCGTCACCGGCCGCGAGGACGTCGTGGGCCTGGACTCGTCGATCATCCTGCCCCGCAAGGTGTGGGAGGCCTCCGGCCACGTCGAGACGTTCACCGACCCGCTGATCGAGTGCCTGAACTGCCACACGCGCCTACGTCAGGACCACCTGCAGGAGGCCTACGCGGCCAAGAAGAAGCTGGACTCCCCGACCGACGCGCCGATGTCCGACATCGCGTGCCCGAACTGCGGGAACAAGGGGCAGTGGACCGAGCCGCAGCTGTTCTCCGGCCTGATGAAGACCTACCTCGGCCCCGTGGACAACGAGACGGGCCTGCACTACCTGCGCCCCGAGACCGCCCAGGGCATCTTCGTCAACTACAAGAACGTCATGACCACCGCCCGGCGCAAGCCGCCGTTCGGCATCGGCCAGATCGGCAAGGCGTTCCGCAACGAGATCACGCCCGGCAACTTCATCTTCCGCACCCGCGAGTTCGAGCAGATGGAGATCGAGTACTTCGTCACGCCCGACGAGGCCGACGCGTACTTCAGAAGCTGGGTGGAGGACTGCTGGAACTGGTTCACAGACCTGGGCATCGACCCCGCGAACCTGCGCCGCTTCGACGTCCCCGACGACGAGCGGGCCCACTACTCGGCCGGCACCATCGACTTCGAGTACCGCTTCGGGTTCCAGGGCAACGAGTGGGGCGAGCTCATGGGCGTCGCCAACCGCACCGACTACGACCTCACGCAGCACCAGACCCATTCGGGAGAGGACCTGCAGTACTTCGACCAGGCCTCGGGCGAGAAGTACATCCCGTACGTCATCGAGCCGAGCTTCGGCCTCACCCGGTCGCTGATGGCGTTCCTCGTGGACGCCTACACCGAGGACCAGGCCCCCAACGCCAAGGGCGGCGTCGACACCCGCACGGTGCTCAAGCTCGACCGGCGCCTGGCGCCGTTCAAGGCCGCCGTGTTGCCGCTCTCACGCAACGCCGACCTCTCGCCCAAGGCGCGGGACCTGGCCGCGCAGCTGCGCAAGAGCTGGAACGTGGACTTCGACGACGCGCAGGCCATCGGCCGCCGCTACCGCCGCCACGACGAGATCGGCACCCCGTTCTGCATCACGGTGGACTTCGACACCCTCGAGGACCAGGCCGTGACGATCCGGGAGCGGGACACCATGGCCCAGGAGCGGGTGGCGATCGACCAGGTGGAGGGCTACCTGGCGCAGCGCCTCATCGGCTGCTGACCCCGGCGCTGGCACACTGGTCGGGTGAGTAGATCCCGGTCCCCGCTGCGCGCGGTGTCCAGGGCCCTGGGGTGGTTCCTGGTCACCGCGCTGCTGTTGTGCCTGGTGGTGCCCGCCTTCATCTCCTTCCGCGTGTGGCACGTGGCGAGGGTGGACGACCGCACCCCCGCGGACGCGATCGTCGTCCTGGGGGCGGCCCAGTACGACGGCGTCCCCACCCCGGTGTTCCAGGCGCGCCTGGAGCACGCGGCCGACCTGTACGAGCAGGGGGTCGCGCCGCAGGTCATCACCGTCGGGGGAAGCCAGCCGGGTGACCGCTTCACCGAGGCGGGCTCCGGACGCGCCTACCTCACGGAACTGGGCGTGCCGCCGGAGGTGATCGTGGCGGTCGAGACGGGATCGAACACGATCGGCAGCCTCGAGGCGGTCGCCCTCACGGTGCGTGACCAGGGCGGCCGGTCGGTGGTCCTGGTCAGCGACCCCACCCACTCCTACCGGGCGCGGATGATGGCCGAGGACGCCGGCCTGGACGCGTGGACCTCGCCCACCCGGCACGGCCCCGCGGTGTGGACCCGGGAGAACCAGATCGCGAGCATCGTCCGGGAGACCGGTGCGGTGCTGTGGTACCAGTACCACCGGATCGTCGGGACCGACGTGGACTTCCCCGGCTGACCGGGGCCGGTGGTCGGGGCGGGGAAGGACGGGATGGATGACGACGGGGCGAGCGATCGCCCGGAGGGGACCTCGATGACGGGCTACGCGTACACGGAGGCGGACGGCGAGCGGCGGGTGTCCGAGGGGCGCGGCCGACCGCCGGGATCCGCCAGCGAACGCAGCCCCTTCGAGCGCGACCGCGCCCGGGTCCTGCACTCCGCGGCACTGCGCAGGCTCGCCGACAAGACACAGGTGGTGGGGCCCGGCGACGGCGACACTCCGCGGACCCGGCTCACCCATTCGCTCGAGGTGGCCCAGATCTCCCGGAGCATCGCCGCCGGGTTGGGCTGCGACCCCGACCTCGCCGACCTGGCCGGCCTGAGCCACGACATCGGCCACCCGCCCTACGGCCACAACGGTGAGCGCGCACTGGACGAGGTCGCCCGGTCCTTCGGGGGATACGAGGGCAACGCCCAGACGGTGCGGATCCTCTCCCGGCTCGAGCCGAAGGTCGTGGACGCCGCCGGCAACGGGGTGGGTCTCAACCTCACCAGGGCCGCGCTCGACGCCGCGACCAAGTACCCCTGGTTGCCGCGCGAGGGCACCACCAAGTTCGGCGCCTACCCCGAGGACGCGGACACGCTCGCCTGGATTCGCCGGGGCGCGCCCGGGGACACGCGCTGCCTGGAGGCGCAGATCATGGACTTCTCCGACGACGTGGCCTACTCGGTGCACGACGTCGAGGACGCGATCGTCGCCGGCCGGTTGGACCTGCGCTCCCTGACCGACCCGTCCGAGGTCTCGGCGCTCGCCGAGCTGGGCGCCCGGGAGTTCCGCGGCCCCGACGCGGACCACCTCCGCGAGGCGGCCGCCCGGCTGGGCGCGCTCGACGTGGTCCGGGCCCTCCAGCCCTTCGAGGAGACCTTCTCCGGACTGGTCGCGCTCAAGTCCCTCACCAGCGAGCTGGTCGGGCGCTTCGTCATGCCGGCCATCCACGCCACCCGCGAGGCGCACGGGTCGGCCCCGCACGGGCGGTACAGCGCCGACCTCGAGGTGCCGGTGGAGGTGGAGGCCGAGGTGGTGATGCTCAAGACCATGGCCGTCCGGTACGTCATGAGCGATCCGGGGCACCGGCTGAGGCAGGATCGGCAGCGCGACCGGATCCACCGGGTGGCCGAGTTCCTCGCCCACTCTGCGCCGGCGGGGCTGGACCCGGTGCTGCGCCCGCTGTGGGACGCGGCCCCGGACGACGCCGCACGGATGCGCGTGATCGTGGACCAGGTGGCCCTGTACACCGAGAGCAGGCTCGAGCGGATCGACCGCGCCAGCGCCGGCATCCAGGCCGCGTGGGGCTGACCCGGCCCGATCAAGCCCGCAGCCCGATCAACCCAGCTCGCGGGCGAGACCCCCGACCAGGGTGTCGACCCCGAGCGAGTCGATCGACCCACCGGGGGAGAAGCCCATCCGCACCACCACGAGGTCGGTCGACGGCACCACCACGACGTACTGCCCGTCGTGGCCGGAGGCCCAGTAGGCGTCGGCCGGTAACGCGGGGAACCGCAGCGGGGTGCCGTCCCCGGCGTCGTTGACCCACCACTGCGCACCGTACGGCTCCGGCTCCCCGGCGGCCGGGACGACACTGGTCGCGTAGGCCATCCATCCCGCGGGCAGCAGGCGGCGGCCGCCCACCTCGCCGTCATCCAGCGTGAACTGCCCGAACCGGGCCCAGTCCCGCGGCGTCGCCCACAGGTAGGAGCTGCACACGGACCCGCCGGAGGCGTCGGCCTCGAGGACCGCGCTGCGCATCCCGATCGGCCGGAAAAGGAGGCGGTCCGCGATGTCGGGACCGAGGCCGGTCCGGTCGTGGAGGAGGTCGCACAGGATGTTGGTCGTGCCGGAGGAGTACTGGCGGACGGTCCCGGGCTCGTGCGCGGGCGGTTGCGCGGCGGCGAAGGCGGCCATGTCGGGTTCGGAGAAGAGCATCCGCGTGATGGGGGTGCCCAGCTCGTACTCCTCGTCCCACTCCAGGCCGGAGGTCATGCGGAGCAGGTCGTCGAGGGAGATCCGCGATCGCTGATCGGTCCACTCCGGCAGCAGGGCGGTGCCCGCCGGGTCCAGGTCGGCGTCCGGGAACTCGACCTGCGCCCGGCCGACCAGGGTGGCCGCCACGCTCTTGGCCATTGACCAGCCGAGCTGGCGGGTGTCGGGGCCGAAGCCGTCGGCGTACCACTCCCCGAGGAGCTCGCCCCGATGGACGACGACGAGGCCGCGCGTCCCCTCCGCCCGTGCCGCCTCGGCGAGCGCGGATCGGACCTCGGCCGGGGAGTCGGTGGCCGCGGGGAGCGCGATCCCGGTCCCGCCGCCCTCCGGTGGGCGGACGAGCGAGGTGTGCTCCGAGCCCTCCGCGCGGTGGTCGCCCACCGCGCAGCCGTACTCGGACGCCCACGCCGTCCGGGTGAAGGCCACGCCCAGGACGGACGAGCGCGCCGACCCGTCGGAGTCGTCGACCTCGGTCCGCAGGAGCGGCACGAGCGGGTTGGGTGGCAGATCGGTCCCCGGGTCGTCTCGGCCGGCGAGGAAGTGGACCGCGCACGCGTTGTGCGCGGCGTACCCGGTGCCGGTGAGCAGGAGCGGGCGGAAACGAATGCCCGCGGCCACCACGGCGGCCACCACCAGGACGAGGATCACGAGGATCGCGAGGAGGACTTTCCGGCGCCGCGTCATGGCGCTCAGAACCGCCCGCCGGCGCCGCCGCCGCCGAACCCGCCGCCGCCGAACCCGCCGCCGCCGAAGCCACCACCGAAGCCACGGGAGGATCCGAAGCTCGACCCGCCGCCGCGGAGCATGCCCTGGATCAGCGCGCCGGCGATCATGCCCCCGACCATGGCGCCGGTGTCGGGGCCGCGACGGCCACCGCGACCGCCATAGCTCCCGGTGAACTGGGGGCGGGAGGCGTCGTCCTGCGCGCGCCTCAGGGCTTCGCGGGCCAGCGCGAGGGCCCGGTCGGCGGCGGGGAAGGCCGCCGGCCCGGCGGTGGCCTCGGCCGTGGCCAACGACTCCTCGGCCGCGGCGAGCCGGGTGCGGGCGGTCTGGCCGATCACGTACGAGCGGCTGCCGATGAAGTCGTGGGCCTCCCGCACCGCGCCGCGGGCCCGGGTGATGGCGGCCTGGCGGGCGGCCCGGGCGCGACCCACGGTCTCGGCCTCGTGGCCGGCCGCGGCGAGCGCCCGGTCGAGGTCGCGGTCCGCGTCCACCAGGCGGGATAAGGTGCCCAGCGGGTCCGTCTCGCCGCCACGGCGGGCGGCCTCCACGGCGTCGCGCGCCGCGGTGGCGGCGCCGGTCAGACCGCGGCTGGTGGCGCTGCCGACGTCCGTGGACCCGAGGAGGCGAGAGGCCATCGCCAGCTCCTGCTCGACCTCGGCGACCAGGGCGTCGAGGTCGCGGCGGGCGGTGGCGATGTCGTCGGCCGCGTGGTCCACCCCGTCGACCAGCTTCTCGGCGCGAACCAGCTCGCCCTCGGCGGCGGTGATCGCGTCCACGGCCTCCGCCTGCTCGCCCACCGGGCGGGCGAGGGCGGAGCGGGCCCGCGCGGTGTCCGCCTCAGCGGCGTCCAGGAGCCGGGCGGTCAGGGGCAGGTTGTCCTCGATCGAGCTGAGGACGGCCGCGGGGAAGCGTGACCGCAGCTCGGCCAGGGACCGCTCCGCCACGGGGATCCGGGCACGCAACGCGACCGCCCGCCGGGTGAGGGCGTCCACGGCGGCGTCGCCGTTGATCAGCAGGTCGCGCATCTCGGCAAAGGCCCGGGACTGACCCTCGAGCGCCCGTTCGGCACGCTCGGCGCGCCCGGCCACCTCGAGCAGCATCGCCCGGCGCTGGTCGGGGGTCTCCGGGATGTCGTCGTCGAGCCGCTGGACCAGGGAGTGCGCTGCCGCGACGTCGGCCCGCGCGGAGTCCAGGGCGGACCGGAACGGCCGGGTACGGAGCTCGCCGAACTCGCCGGTCGCGGTCTCGAGGGCGGTCGTGGACGCATCGACCGCCTGGTCGGCGTCGACGAGGCCGGCGCGTGCCCGTGAGTCGAGGACGTCCACCGGGAGCGCGGACAAGCGGGCGGTGTCGTCGCCCGGGATGTCGCGAGCGTCCTCGGTCTGTCGGGCCGTGCGCGCGGTCCGACGCCTCCGGGTCACCAGCACCACCACCGCGACGACGGCGACGATCGCCGCGATGATCGCGAGCAGGACGCCCGCGGACGGGCCGGACCCCGACCCCTGTCGCGCGAGGCCGTCCGCGGCACCCATCGCGGCGCCGGACCAGTCACCCGCTGCCAGGCGCGGTTCGATGTCCCGGTCCGCGATGCGCTGAGCGGTCTGCTGGTCGGCGGAGGGCGAGGCCGAGGGGTCGTCGAACTCGAACCAGTAGGCCCCGTCCTGCACGGCCACCACGAGCAGGGCGTCGGAGGCCCCCAGGTCGGACTTCACGCGGGTCCGCTCGGCCCACTGCTGGACGGGGATTCCGTCCAGTGTGTCGACGAACGTCACCCACAGTTGGATCTGATCGGCTGCACGCAGCTCGGCCAGCCGGCTCTCCACCTCGGCCGTGTCGCCGCCCAGGACCCCGGCGGTATCGGTGACCTGCTGCTGCAGCCGGCTCGGCTGTTCGGCGGACGCGGACGGGGCCACCCACGCGGCGAGGGACACGAGGAACGCGAGCAGGAGGACGACGGCCGTGGCGGCCCGGGACCGTGGACGCCCGGCGGCGGCGGGGCGGTGTGAGTCGACGATCATGCGGCAAGCGTAACGGCCCGTCACAGGGGGCACGCCGGTCTGCGGCGGGGGCGGCTACTCTGGTCGCCATGGCAGGGCGGATTCCGGAGCAGGACATCGCCGCGATCCGCGAGCGCACCCGCATCGAGGAGATCGTCGGCGAGTACGTCGCTCTCAAACCGGGCGGCGCGGACTCGCTCAAGGGGCTGTCGCCGTTCAAGGACGAGAAGACGCCGTCGTTCCACGTGCGGCCCCAGCACGGGTACTTCCACTGCTTCTCCACGGGTGAGGGCGGCGACGTCTTCGCGTTCCTCATGAAGATGGAACACATCAGCTTCGTCGAGGCGGTGGAGCAGCTGGCGGACCGCATCGGCTACCGCATCAACTACGAGGGCGGCGGGCAGGTGATCCAGCGCGATCGCGGAACCCGCTCGCGCCTGGTCCAGGCCAACGCCGCCGCCCAGAAGTTCTACGCCGAGCGTCTGCACCGGGACGACGAGGCCGAGATCGCACGGACGTTCCTCACCGATCGCGGATTCGACATGTCCCAGGCCGAGCTCTTCGGCTGCGGCTATGCGCCGACGGGCTGGGACACGATGAGCAAGCACCTCATGCGGCAGGGGTTCGAGCCCAAGGAGCTGGAGGCGGCGGGGCTGTCCAAGACGAGTTCGCGGGGGACGCTGATCGACCGGTTCCACCGCCGCCTGCTGTGGCCCATCCGCAACCTGGCGGGGGAGGTGATCGGCTTCGGCGCGCGCAAGCTCCACGAGGACGACACGCTGGGCAAGTACATGAACACGCCCGAGACGATGCTCTACAAGAAGTCGCAGGTCCTGTTCGGCCTCGACATGGCCAAGCGGGAGATCGCCGCCCAACGTCGCGCGGTCGTGGTCGAGGGCTATACGGATGTCATGGCCATGCACGCCGCCGGGGTGACGACCGCGGTGGCCGCGTGCGGCACGGCGTTCGGCGAGGATCACCTGTCCACGCTCCGGCGCCTGATGCTGGACGACAACTACTTCCGCGGGGAGATCGTCTACACCTTCGACGGCGACGAGGCCGGCAAGAAGGCGGCGCTCCGCGCGTTCTCGGGGGACCAGCAGTTCTCCGGACGCACGTTCGTGGCGGTCGCCCCGGCCGGCCAGGACCCCTGCGACCTCCGGCAGAACAAGGGCGACGCGGCCGTCCGCGACCTGGTGTCCGCGCGCGTGCCGATGTTCGAGTTCGCCATCCGCTCGATGCTCGAGGACTACGACCTCGAGCACGCCGAGGGCCGCGTGGAGGCGCTGCGCCGCGCCGTCCCGGTGGTCGCGGACATCCGCGATTCGACCCTGCGTGACGAGTACGCCCGCCAGCTCGCGGGCTGGGTCGGGTGGGACGATCCCGGGACCGTGCTGCGGCGCGTCCGCGAGGAGGCGCGCAAGAAGGGCCGCGCACGATCGGCGGGCCCCGGTCCCGGTCTGCGCCGTCGAGCCCCGGGCGGCCCCGGGGGAGGCGGATCGCGCGCGGGGTGGGATCGCGGCGAGCGTGACGACCGGAGCCACGACGACGAGGCGGGCGGCCACCACCGACAGCAGGCACCCGCGGCCCCGACGGGCGTTCCGCTGCCGGGGGCGGCAGACCCGGTGCTGTGGCCCCAGCGGGAGGCGCTGAAGGCCGCCCTGCAGTACCCGGGCCTGGCCGGTCCGCTCTTCGACTCGCTCCCCGGCGAGTGCTACACCCACCCCGCGTACGCGGCCATCGCCGACGCCCTGTCGGAGGCCGGGGGGTGCGTGGCGGGCAAGAGCGGCGCGAACTGGGTGTCCGAGGTGTCGGGGAGGCTGGAGGACGACGGTCTCCGCAGGCTGGTGGGTCTCCTCGCCGTGGAGACCCTCCGGGTGGCGGAGGATGCGCTGCCCCGCTACGTCTCCGGCGTGCTCGCGCGGCTGCAGGAGGTGTGGGTCTCCGGCCAGATCGCCGACCTCAAGTCCAAGGTGCAGCGGATGAGTCCGGCAGGGGATCCCGCGGGGTACTCGGCGCTGTTCGGCGACCTGGTGGCGCTGGAGGAGTACCGACGCGGACTCCTCGAGCAGGCGGTGGGGGCCACGCCGGACATCGCCTGACCTGCCGATTTGGTCCGGTGGCGCTCTCGCACTAAGGTGGGTTCTCGGTGTCGGGCGTGATCGTCGGACACCGGACGTGATCCCCCATAGCTCAATTGGCAGAGCATTCGACTGTTAATCGAAGGGTTTCTGGTTCGAGTCCAGATGGGGGAGCAGCCAGGCCGGGTCCGGAAGATCTCTTCCGGACCCGGCCTTTCGTCTAAGCATCACCTGATAGTGGTCGCGCGATGATTGTCCTGTCGTGCCGGCGGTGGGACACTCACGACGGTCCGAGTAGGTGGGGGCCCTCGCCCGGGAGTCCGTGTTGCTCCGGTCGAGATCGTGGTTGACGACTTCTCAGGAGATCCCATGCGACACGTTCCACGGGCCGGGCTGGCCATCCTCGGTGCGCTCGCAGTGGCCGGTCAGGCGGTCCTCGTGTCCACTCCCGTCGCCTCCGCGGCGGGATGGGACCAGGGACCGGTCCAGTTCAGCGCGTACGGCGATGACCAGTGTCAACTCCACTTCACGATCGTCAACAGGACCAATTCGTTTTACGTGGTGGATTTCGCCGTGGACGGCGAGGATCCGACCGCCCTGCAGGGTAAGCCCGGAATCTGGAGCCAGACGGGGCAGACGGTTCGATCCCGGTTCTCCCTCAATGGCGTGGCGTATGACATCTCCCGGGTTGTCGGGCGGCCCGGGGTGCAGAACTCGGCGCCCCTTTCTCCGACCTTCCCGGGTGCGACGTACGAGAACAATCGGGAGCCGATCACGACCACACGGACGGTGAATCTCCTCGAGCAGGCACTGCTGCCGAACCGGGCGTCCGACACCCACACCGTCACCTACCAGGTGACGCTCGGACCTCAGTCGGCGGACAAGGGCTTCGATTCGGCCACAGGCACGTTCGCGCTTCTGGGGACCTCGGTGTCCGGGTGCCAGGCTGAGACGACCTCCACCCTGACCGCGCCGTCGACCGCGGAGCCGGGGTCGGCCGTGACTCTCGAGGTGCGCGTCGATCCTCCCGAGGCCACCGGGGCGGTGCAGTTCTTCGCCAACGGTGAGCCCATCGGCTCGCCTGTGCGCGTCGTCGTCGTCGACGGCCACGGTGTGGCCGTCCTCCCGTTCTCGTTCCCCGATGTGGGTGAGCGCGTCATCACCGCGGTATTCACCCCGGACCCGGTGTCGGATGAGTCGTCGGACACTCCGTATGGGCCTTCCGAGGCCGGTCCGGTGGTCGTCGACGTCAGGGAGGAACCGGAGACAGGGTCGTTGGGATCCGGCTCGCTCGGCATCCTCTGCGGAGACGGCGGGTCGGGCTCGGCGGGATCGGACGGTTCGGCGGGGTCGGTGTCGGGTTCCCTCGGGTCCCTGTGCGGGCCGTCGGGAAGCTCGGGATCCGCGGGCGGCGTCGGATCGGAGGCCGGTTCCAGTGGATCGCTCTTGGAGCTGGCAGGGGGATCTGGCGTCGGTTCGGGGGTCGCCGAGTGAGATCCGCGCCGCCGCGTTGCCGCGCTTGACCGGGATCCACGCCACCCTGACCACGGGTGGCGTGCGCGGCACCGACCTCGGAGACGTCGTCCGGTTCTACGGCATCCCCTATGCCGAGGACCCGGTGGGGGATCTGCGCTTCGCCGCGCCGGTTTCGCGCCGTCCGTGGTCCGGGGTCCGTGACGCGACCAGGCCCGCGGCCACCGCCCAACGCCTGCGCTTTGATCCCGACCCCGCGATCCCCGAACCGATCGTCGCGGGCACCGACATCCTGCACGTGGACGTGTGGGCCCCGGCGGAGGGCCGCGGCCACCCGGTGATGGTGTGGATTCACGGAGGTGGCTGGGAGTCCGGATCGTCCCACCAACCGTGGTTCGACGGCTCCTCCTTCGCCCGCCGGGGGATCGTCGTGGTCTCGGTGGGATACCGGCTCGGCGTAGAGGGCTTCACCCCCTTCCCCGATGCCCCGGACAACCGGGGGCTGCTCGACTGGATCGCGGCGCTGGAATGGGTCCGGGACGAGATCCGAGCCTTCGGCGGGGACCCCGGCCGCGTCACGGTCTCGGGGCAGTCCGCGGGCGGGGGAGCGGTGCTGTGCCTGCTCGGGTCGCCGCCGGCGGCGGGGTTGTTCCACGGTGCGATCGCCGCCTCGCCCGCGATCCTGCGGGCTCCCGCCACCCCGGCGCCGAAGGGGGTCACCGCCGAGAAGTTGGCGGCCGGGGGACGTGGCGCCGTGGACGAGTTCCACCGGCGTCTGCGCCGCGACAACCAATTCACCCTGCCGTTCCGGCCGGTCGTCGGCGGGGAGACGTTGCCGGTCCCGCCCCTCGAGTCGGTCGCCGGCGGCGCCGCCACGGCTCTGCCGTTGCTCATCGGGTCCACCGCCGCGGAGTTCGAGGCGATCGCCGACACGCTCCCCGGGCCCGCACTGGTCCCCGGCGCGGCGATGATGGCGCTGTCGCAGCAGTTGCCGAGGGAGGGGCTCAGGGCGCTGGCCAGGCAGTCCACCGGTCGGTCGCTCAGACGCAGCGTCGGCTCCGTGATCGACGCGGCCGCGATCCACTCCACCGTCGCCCGGGCGGCCGAGACGAGGGTGTCGGCGGGGGACCCGACGTGGGTCTACGACTTCCGTTGGGCGGACGGCCGGGGGCCGAGGCACTGCGCCGACCTGCCGTTCTTCTGGTCGGCCCCGCACGCGGAGAACGTGGAACGCTACCTGGGCGCGCCAGCGCCCACCCATCTCGTGGAGGCGATGCACGCCTCCTGGGCCGACTTTGTCGCCGGCGGGGACCCGGGTCATCCCGCGTACGAGGCTCCGGGGCGACTGGTCAGGTCATGGGCTGCGACGCCGTCCGTCGTCGTCGACGGTCTGGCCGACGTCCGGGCCGTCTGGTGGCCCGACGACGGCCGGTGAGGTCCGGCCGCCTCGCCGTCGGCCGACGCCCTGTTACGATGGCGCGGCGCGTGCCGGTGACGTTCCCGGCGCGTGCGGGGGGCTATAGCTCAGTTGGTCAGAGCCGCGGACTCATAATCCGCTGGTCGCGGGTTCGAGCCCCGCTGGCCCCA
Organism: uncultured Dietzia sp.; assembly: GCF_937873725.1. Taxonomy (GTDB): domain Bacteria; phylum Actinomycetota; class Actinomycetes; order Mycobacteriales; family Mycobacteriaceae; genus Dietzia. Next base: position 2 of record NZ_CALMYY010000079.1, on the reverse strand, counting down.
CC
>NZ_CALMYY010000078.1 GCF_937873725.1 uncultured Dietzia sp. | reverse complement strand
GAGAGCGCTTCCCTGACACGGAAGAGGTCACTGGTTCAATCCCAGTATCGCGCACCAGATGACGCCCCGACCCCACGGTCGGGGCGTACGTCATTTCGCGCCAAATGCTCCCTCTTCGGTACCCGCCTGTGCCCTCCACGTGACGTCGAGCGCTCATCATCGGGTCATGTCCGTACAGCACGACCTGCCCAGATCCACGACGATCGACTCCCTTCGGCTCGAGGACGTCCGCGGTCGGGTGGTGGACCTCAGGCACTCCACAGGCGTCCTCGCCGATCTGCACCGCACGGGGACGGACACCTACGAGGTCACCCTGATCCTGGGCGGCGGGGACGACTCGGAGAGGGTCGTCCTGGCCGGCGTCGGTGGTGCCGAGACCCTGCACCTGCACGCCTGAGTCCAGGCCCCCGCTACGCTCGTCGTGTGCTCACTCGCGTCGGGACCGCCGTCGACTCCGACCTCGGCCCGATCGCAGATCTCGCCGCCCGGACCTTCCCGCTGGCGTGCCCCCCGGAACTGCCCCGGGAGGCCATCGACTCGTTCATCGCCCGGCATCTCTCCGCGGTCGCCCTGCAGGGTCATCTCGCGGCCCCCGGACACGATCTCCTGGCCGCCAGGGGGCCGGGGGGCGAGCTGGTGGGCTACGCCCTGCTGATCGACGGCACCGAGATGGATCCGTCCTGCGCCGACCAGATCCGTCACCGTCCCACGGTGGGGATCAGCAAGCTCTACGTGGACCCCGCCCACCTCGGCACGGGCGTCGCCGCCGACATGCTCGACGCGATCACCGCGTTGTGCGCCGGGCGGGGTGCGCGCGGACTGTGGCTGGCCACCAACGTGGCCAACGCCCGCGCGCGCGCCTTCTACGTCAAGAACGGCTTCCTCGAACGCGGCCACCGGGTCTTCCTGGTGGGCGGGCGGGAGAACGACGACGTGGTCTACGAGAAGACGCTGTTGGGCCTTCCCGGCCGCCCCCCGTCAGCCTCCGACGGTGTCGAATCGGGAGAGCGCCAGCAGCCGGGACGTGGCGCGTAGGTACTTCTTGCGGTAGCCGCCCGCGACCATCTCCTCGGTGAAGATCGCGTCGAGCTTCTCGCCGGAGTTCCGGACGGGTATCCCCGCGTCGTAGAGGCGGTCGGCCAGGACGATCATCCGCAGGGCGATCGACTGGTCCGGCAGGGGCCGGACGTCCCGAAGGCACACCCGGGTGACGCCGTCCACCAGCCGGTTGTACTTGGACGGGTGGAGGGTCGACAGGTGCTCGCACAGCGCGCCGAAGTCGTCGAGGGTCGCGCCCGGCTCGGCTGCGGCGTCCGCCTCCAGGTCCGCATCGGTCATGGGGTCCGGGGCGGGCGGCAGGTTGCGGTGCCGGTAGTCGGGGCCGTCGACCCTGATCGACTCGAAGATCCCGGACATCTTCCGGATCTCCCGCATGAAGTCCTTCGCGGCGAACCGTCCCTCCCCCAGCTGCTCCGGAAGGGTGTTGGAGGTCGCGGCGACGCTCACCCCCGCCGTGGTGAGCTCGGCGAGCAACCGGGACACCAGCATCGTGTCGCCGGGGTCGTCCAGCTCGAACTCGTCGATGCAGAGCACCGAGTGTGCCGACAGCTCCTCGACGGCGCGGTTGAAGCCGAGGGCTCCCACGACGTGCGTCAACTCGACGAAGGTCCCGAACGCCTTGGGCTCGGGACACATGTGGTAGATCGAGGTCAACAAGTGAGTCTTGCCCACGCCGAAGCCACCGTCGAGGTAGATGCCGGCCCCCTGGACCGACTTGGGCCGACGCCCGAAGAGGCCCTTCCTCGGGGCGCGGCGGTCCACGACGGTCTCGGCGAAGCCCCGGCAGGCGGTCACCGCGGCGGCCTGCGACGGCTGCGAGGGGTCCGGGATGTAGGAGTCGAAACTCACGTCGTCGAACATCGACGGCGGGACCATCTGGGCCACGAGTTGGTCGGCGGGGACCACCGGGGTGACGTCAACGAGGCGAGAGACCATGCGCAGAGCCTATCGTGGGGCGACACACGTCAGAACGGAAGGAGCACCAGGTGCGGTCGACGCGTCCCCCCGTCCTCGACGACGATCCCGAGGCGCTCGACGCGATCTGGACCGCGCTGGAGCCCGATCCCGCCCTGGTCCCGCCACTCATCCGGGCGGTGATGATCTCCTCGCTCGACGGGACCACGACCGTCGACGGGCGCAGCGGCGGACTGGGGACGCCCACCGACCGGCTGGTGTACACCGCGATGCGTGCCCGCGCGGACCTCGTCCTGGTGGGGTCGGGGACCGCGCTCGCGGAGGGGTACGGCCCGGCCGAGACCAGCCCGGTCTGGGCCGACAGGCGGCCCGGGCCGCCCCCGGTCGTCCTCGTGCTCACCCGGACCCTCCCGGACGCCCTGGTCGAGCACTGCGCGGGTTCCGGGGATCGCGTCCGGATCGCGGCAGCACACGGGGTGGACATCGACCGCGTCCGAGCGGCGAGGGATCGAGGCGTCACCGTCCATGTCCTGGGTCCGGGCCCGACGGGTGCGGCGATCCGCTCGCTGGCCGCCCACCTCCACGCGGACGAGGTCGATCTCGAAGGGGGACCACGGCTCCTCGGCGCCCTGCTCGCCGAGGGCGCGGTCGACGAGCTGGTCCTGTCCCTGGCGCCGGAGGTGATCGTCGGCGGCGAGGACTCCCCGCTGGCGACGGGCCCGGCCACGACCCGGGTCCCGATGCGGGTCGCCGCCGCGTTCTCCTGCCCGAGGGGCGGTCTGTACACCCGCTGGGTCGTGGGGGGGCGTCGCCCGTGAGAGGCGCCGACGCCACCCTCAGGCTCGGGGCCGCCGCGGCGGCCCTGGCCCTCACGCTCACCGGCTGCGCCCCACTCCCCGCCACCGGGCCGCGGCTCGCGACCGGCGACGGGCCGGGCCGGTCGGCGGATCCGGGCGCGGGCACCGATCTCCTCGACCCGCCCGAGTGGGCCGCGCCGCGCACCGACCTCGACTGGATCCCCTGCGCGGACGGCGGCACCGGCGGGATGCCGGAGGGGGCGGGGGTCGAGTGCGCGCTGCTGGGTGAGACCCCGGTGCTGCGGGTCACCGGCCCGGGCACACCGGACGAGGCTCCTCCCCTCGTCGTCGTCGCCGGTCCCGACACCCCCGCCGACGCCCTCGCGGTCCGGCTCGCCTCCGCCGGCCCCGAGCTCGTCGCGACCCGCCCGGTGGTGATCGTGGACCACCGTGGGCGCACCGGAGCGGCGGGCGCGTGCCTGTCCTTCGCCGCCCGGCGCACGCTCGACGGACTCGCGGACAGCGGGCAGGACCCCGGCTCCCCCGAGCTGCGGGGCGCCCTCGCCGACACCGCCCAGTCCTGTACGGACCAGCTCCCGGGCCGGGAGCTCGACTACGGGGCGGCGGGGGCCGCGGAGGACCTCGAGCAGCTCCGGCAGGAGTGGGACGTGCCCGGGCTCGCCGTCCTGGGGATGGGGACGGGGGCCGGCACCGCCCTGGACTACGCCGGCGCCCACCCCGGACGCGTGGCGCTGCTCGTGCTGGACTCGCCCGCCCCCTGGGACGGCGACCAGGAGTCCGCGGCACGGTCGGCGCTCGACGGCTCGGACTCCGCCCTCCGGCTGTGGGCCGCGTCGTGCACCCGGGACGAGTGCGGACCGGTCGCTCCGGACCAGAAGGTCGACGCGGTGACCCGGGCCCTGGACCTGGCGCGTGACCCCGGCGCCCCGGTTCCCGCCGCCCTGCTCTCCGACGTGGTGCGGTCCGCCCTGGGGGACCTGTCCGGCGCCTCCGCCCCCGCGGCGTCCGAGGGGGACGCGCTCCTCGGCGACCTCGTCGCGGCCGGTCCCGGTGAGCTCCCCGCGTCGGTCCGCGCCCGGGCGCAGGAGCTGTCCGGCTCGTCCCTGCCGTACGTCGCGGGGTGCTCGGATCTGTCCGACCGGGTCCCGGTGAACCGCGTGCCGGAGCTCGCCGCCGAATGGTCGGACGTCCGGGCGTTCGGTGCGATCCTGGCGGCCCAGCTGTCGGCGTGCTCCACCTGGCCGGTCCCCGGCCTGTCCCCCGTCGACCTGAGCGGCGCGGCCCCGGTCCTCCTGCTCGGGGGTATCGCCGACCCGCTCGCCGGGGCGGCCGCGCTGGACCCGACGGCCGGGATGCTCACCGCCGCCGGCGCGCGGGAGGTCCGCACCGTGACGTGGGGGGCGCCCGGGTCGCGGGTGATCCTGCACTCGGCCTGCGCGCGTGCCGCCCTGGTGGCCTTCCTCGAGGACCCGGCCCCGGGCGGGCCGTCCACCGCCTGCCCGTCCTGATCCGGAGCGCCTCCGTCCGGGACGACGCCCCTGGCGGTACCGTGCTGTCCGTGCCGTTGCCGACCCGAAGCACGATGACCGTGCCCCGCATCCTCGCCCACGTCCTGTGGCCGCTGGCGATCATGACCGTGCTCCACCGCGTCGTGATCAAGGCGGTCAACGGCTCCATCACCAACGACTTCGGCACCGTCTACATCGCGACCAGGCGGTTCCTGGCGGGTGAACCCGTCTACGGCGAGAACCTGCTCACGGTCCAGCCGCACTACCTGTACGCCCCCAGCGGCACGTTCCTGCTGTCGCCCTTCGGGGTCATCGACAACTACACCCTCGCGCGGTGGCTGTTCATCCTCCTCAACACCGCGGCGATCCTCGGCGCCCTGTGGTTGCTCATGAGGCTCTTCGACCTCGACGTGCGATCCTTCGCCACCCCCGCGATCGTCCTCGCGACCTTCTGCACGGAGGCGGTGACCAACACCCTCGTCTTCACCAACGTCAACGGCGTGATCTTCCTGTGCCAGGTGGGATTCCTGTACCTGCTGCACCGTCGGCGACTCTGGTGGGCCGGCGTGGCCATGGGGCTCTCCCTGGCGATCAAGCCGATGCTGGCCCCGCTCCTGGTGCTCCCGCTCATCCGTCGGCAGTGGCAGCCGTTCGTCGCCGCGGTCGCCATCCCCGCCGCGGCCATGGCGGCCGGCTGGGCGCTCACGGTCGACGCGGGCCGCTACCTCGAGACCACGCTGCCCTACATGGGCGAGGTCCGTGATTACTACAACAGCTCCCTCGCCGGTCTCGGCCTCTACTACGGCGTCCCCGAGCCGCTCGTCCTGGTCGCGCGGATCCTCGTGGTGGCGGCCACCCTCCTGGCGGTGTGGCTCCTGCTCGACTACCGGTACACCAACGAGGTCCTGTGGCTGACCACCACATCGGGCGTCGTCCTCACCGGGGTCTTCCTGGTCTCCACCCTCGGGCAGATGTACTACTCGATGATGCTCATCCCGCTCATGCTGACGGTGGTGGTGGACAAGTCGCTGGTCCGCAACTGGCCGGCCTGGCTCGCCGCGTACGGGATCTTCACGCTGGACTTCTGGGAGTCGGCGCGGTGGCCCTACTACGGGCGACTGCTCGAGTTCGCCCACCCGACCATCGGTTGGCTGCTGCTGCTGGCGACGGTCCTCGTGGTCCTGCTGTGGCGGCGCACCGACCCGCGGCGCCACGAGCGGATCGCACCCGCCGCCACGGCGGCGTAGCCTGCGGGCATGAGCGAGAGCACCGATACCCACACCCCCCGGCCCGATTTCACGCTGGACGACGCCGAATGGCGACGCCGCCTGAGCCCCGAGGAGTACCAGGTCCTGCGGCGGGCGGGCACGGAGCGGCCGTACACCGGCGAGTACACCGACACCACCACCGAGGGCGTCTACCGCTGCCGCGGCTGCGGCGCGGAGCTGTTCCGCAGCGACTCCAAGTTCGAGTCGCACTGCGGGTGGCCGTCGTTCTACACACCGCTGGCCGGGGACGCCGTCATCGAGCGGACCGACACCACCATGGGGATGGCCCGGACCGAGGTCCTGTGCGCCAACTGCCACGGCCACCTCGGCCACGTGTTCTCAGGCGAGGGCTACCCGACGCCCACCGATCTGCGGTACTGCATCAACTCCCTCAGCATGACCCTCGACCCCGCGGAGGACTGACGGGCACTCCCCGCGCGGGGGTCAGGGCAGCGTGGTGGCCAGCCGCTCGGCGGTGACGCGGGGCCCGGTGAAGAACGGGACCTCCTCGCGCACGTGGCGGCGGGCCTCGGTGCTGCGCATGACGCGCATGAGGTCCACGATCCGGTCGAGCTGGGGGGCCTCGAAGGCCAGCAGCCACTCGTAGTCGCCCAGCGAGAACGACGGCACGGTGTTGGCCCGGACGTCCGGGTACTCGCGGGCCGCGCGGCCGTGCTCGGCGAGGATCTGGCGGCGTTCCTCGTCGGGGAGCAGGTACCACTCGTACGAGCGGACGAACGGGTAGACCGAGATGTAGGCCCCCGGCTCCTCCTCCGCGAGGAACGCCGGGATGTGGCTCTTGTTGAACTCGGCCGGGCGGTGCAGCGCGGTGTTGGACCAGTAGGCGGTGCTGGCCCGGCCGAGGAGGGTGCCGCGCCGGAAGTCGTTGTAGAACGTCTGCAGGTCCTCGATGTGCTCGGCGTGGGTCCAGATCATGAAGTCGGCCTCGGCGCGCAGACCCGAGACGTCGTAGAGCCCGCGGACCACGACGTCGGTTCCGTCGAACCGGGCGAGGAACCCCTCGAGATCCGCGGCCACCGCGGCCCGGTCCTCCCCCAGTTCGCCCGGGGTCACGGTGAAGACCGAGAACATGAGGTAGCGGAGAGTCGAGTTGAGCTTCTTGTAGTCAAGGCGTGCCATGGCTCAATCCTGCCACCTCTGGGAAAGGCGCCGGGCCGCGGCCCGTGCGGAGCCGATGCACGCGGGGACCCCGACCCCCTCCGTCGCCCCACCGACCAGCTCCACGCCGGGGAGCCGCTCCGCGAGTTCGTCGCGGACCCCGGAGATCCTGCCGTCGTGCCCGGGGCCGATCTCCGCGAGCGCGTCCTCCCACCGGCGGACCCGGGAATGCAGGACCGTCGGCGCGGACCCGCACACCCCGGCCAGCGCCGATTCGGCCATGCGGGCCAGGGCGGCGTCGTCGGCCGCGAGGACCTCGTCGTCGTCGAGCCGCCCGAACGACACCCGCACCAGGTGCCCCGGACGGGTGTCGAGGTGCGGCCATTTGCGGCTGGTGAAGGTCATCGCCTTGAACGGCACCGGCTCGTCGGTGGCCACCAGGACGCCGGATCGGTCGGGCAGGTCCAGCGACCTGTCGACCTCCATCGCGACCACCGCGGACGAGGCCGTCCGGATCCGGGAGAGGCCCGCCACCGCGCCGTCCACCCCGCCGGCCGCCGCCAGGAGCGGCACCGCGTGGGGGACGGGGACGGCCACGACGACGAGGTCCGCCTCCTCGACCCACGACCCCCGTGGCCCGGAGACCGCGAGGGCGTAGCCGCCGGCCCCCCGGTGGATCGCGGTGCAGGACGCTTGGGTGCGCACCGCGGCCCCCGACGCGTGTGCGAGCGCGTCCACCAGGACCCGGTAGCCGCCGTCGAGCGTGGCGAACACCGGCCCGGGGACCCGGTTGGCGAGGAGCCCCCCGGCCGCGGCGGTCAGCGAGGGCGCCCCCCGGTCCAGGGCGTCGGCGAGCCCCGGGACGGCCTGGCGCAGGCCCAGCCCCGAGCTGGGCGCGGCGTACACCCCGCCGAGCATGGGGTCGACGAGCCGGGTCACCACGGCGGGACCGAACCTCGCGGCGACGAGCCGCCCCAGGGACACGTCCGCGCCGGGGATCCAGTCCAGCGGCATCTCGGCCTCGCGGGCCGCGACGGCCGTCTCCTCGGGGGTGAGGACCCCCGACAGGGTCGAGGCGTCCGACGGCACGCCCATCAGCGTGCCCGCCGGCATGGGCACCAGGCGGCCCCCCGCGAGGATCGCGGGGCCGAGCGGGCCCGGGTGGCGCAGGGCCCCCGTCAGCCCGAGTTCTCCGACGAGCTCGGAGGCCTCCGGGCGGCGGCCGATGAACGCCTCGGCCCCGAGCTCCATCGGGCCGGAGGGGAAGTCGACGGTGCGGAGCGCGCCGCCGACGGACTCCGACGCCTCCAGGACGGTGATCCGGGCACCCGGCAGGTCGCGGGAGAGCTGGTACGCGGCGGTCAACCCGCTGAGGCCGCCACCGACCACCGCGACGCGAGGGGGCACCGCTACCGCCCGGTCAGCTCGTGCACCAGCTCCACCACGTGGGTCACGGCGCCCGGGTCGGTGGTCGGCAGGACGCCGTGGCCGAGGTTGAACACGTGGCCGCGGGCGCCCAGTTCACGCGCACGCGCCCCCTCGTCGAGGATCCGTCGGACCTCCCCGTCGAGGGCGGACCGGTCGGCGAAGAGCATGGCGGGGTCGAGGTTGCCCTGGAGGACCTTGCCCGGGACGCGACCGGCGGCGTCGTCGAGCGGGATCCGCCAGTCCACGCCCACCACCTCGGGGCCGGCCTCCCCCATCGCGCCGAGGAGCTCGCCGGTGCCCACGCCGAAGTGGGTGCGGGGAACGGTGGAGATCACCTCGTCGGCGAAGATGCCGGTGGAGTGCGGCAGCACCAACCGGCGGTAGTCGCGCAGGCTCAGCGCCCCGGCCCACGAGTCGAAGAGCTGGACGGCGTCGACACCCGCGTCGATCTGCGCGCGCAGGAAGACCGTGGTCAGAGCCGCGAGCTTGGACATCAGCGAGGTCCACAGGTCGGGTCGCGAGTACATCAGCGACTTGGTGTGCTCGTGGTTGCGACTGGGACCACCCTCGACGAGGTAGGAGGCCATGGTGAAGGGGGCGCCGGCGAAGCCGATGAGTGCGACCTGCGGGTCGAGTTCGGCCACCACCATCCGGACGGCCTCCTCGATCTTCCCGAGCCTGTCCGGCGTGAGCTCGGGGAGGGCGGCGACGCCCGCCTCGTCCCGGATGGGCTCGGCCACCACGGGCCCGGTCCCCGGCACGATGTCGATGTCCACACCGGCCGCGGCGAGCGGGATCACGATGTCGGAGAAGAAGATCGCGGCGTCCACACCGTGACGGCGCACCGGCTGGAGGGTGACCTCGCAGGTCATCTCGGGGTTGAAGCACGCCTCGAGCATCGTGGTCCCGGCACGCAGTTCGCGGTACTCGGGCAGCGAGCGGCCGGCCTGGCGCATGAACCACACCGGGGTGTGTGCGCCGCCGATGCCGGTCACTTCGTCGAGGTACGGCCCGGTCCCGGACCGGCGCCCGGTGGCGCGATCGGGATCCCGCGGGGCCGGGGAAGTGGGAGTCGAGGGCACGTCGGAGTTCAGCACGCCCTCCATCGTCCCATGAGTCCGGGATCGCGGCCTGTCACCCCACCCTGGCACCCACCCTGGCGGGCGACGGCGCGCCTCCTCCCGGCGACCGGGGCCGGTCGCTAGCGTGACCAGCCGTGAGTACACCGGTGAATGACGGAGAGCCCGAGGTCTTCCGGGAGGCGGTCGAGTCGCTGTCCCGACTCGAGGTCCGCCCGGAGATCTCCGTCGGCCCGATCCGACCCCCTCAGCGGCTGGCACCGTACAGCCACGCGCTCGGCGTGGAGATCATCCCCGGAACCGGCGACGATGTCCCGGAGTTCTCCGAGGGGGACGCGTTCGGGCGCCTCATCCTGCTCCACGACCCGTCCGGGGACGATGCGTGGAACGGCACCCTCCGGCTGGTCGCGTACATCCAGGCGGACATGGAGGCCTCTCTCGCCGGCGACCCGTTCCTCCCCGAGGTGGCCTGGAGTTGGCTCACCGAGGCGCTCGACGAGGACGCCGGCCCGTACACCGCGCTCGGCGGCACCGTCACGAGCACCGCGTCGGTCCGCTACGGCGACATCTCCGGCCCTCCCCAGGCCCACCAGTTGGAGCTGAGGGCCTCGTGGACCGCGCTCGAGCCCGACCTCACCGGTCACGCCGAGGCGTTCTGTAAGACCCTCGCGCAGGCCGCCGGACTGCCGCCGGTGGGTGTGACCTCGCTGCATCCCCGGGCGTGACGGGGAGCCGACGCGGTGAGACCCCGGCCGGGGCGCCGCCTCCCCCGGCCCAGTACGAGTTCGTGGACGACACCGCCGGTCTCGCCGCGGTCGCGTCGACCCTCGAGGCCTCCTCGGGGCCGATCGCCGTGGACGTCGAGCGCGCCTCGGGAATCCGCTACTCCGAGCGGGCCTTCCTCGTCCAGTTGCGAGCCGAGACCGGACCCGCGCTGTTGGTGGATCCGGAGACCGCCGGCCAGACGGTCGGACCGCTCGCCGACGTCCTGTCGGGCCGACCGCTGTTGGTGCACGCCGCGAGCCAGGACCTGCCCTCGCTCCGCGACCTGGGGATCCGGCCGGAATCGCTCATCGACACCGAGCTCGCCGGCCGGTTCCTCGGCATCGAGCGCGTGAACCTGGGGGCGATGATCTCCACGCATCTGGGGATCGGGCTGGCCAAGGCGCATTCCGCGGCGGACTGGTCGCGTCGGCCGCTGCCCGCCGCGTGGCTCGACTACGCCGCCTACGACGTACTGTTCCTCCACGAGCCCCCCCACCCCGCCCCGCCCCCCCGGGCCGACCTCGGTCGCGGGGGGTGGTCCGACCCCGAGTCCCGCCGCCTGGCCGGGTCCGACCCCGCGCCCGCGGCTCCGGACCCCTGGCGTCGCCTGTCCCGCCTGTCGTCCCTCCGGGACACCCGGCAGCTCGCCCGCGCCCGCGAGTTGTGGATGGCCCGCGACCGGGTGGCCGCCGAGCGCGACATCGCCCCCAAGCGCCTCCTCACCGACGCCGCGATCATCGAGGCCGCCCGGACCGGTCCGACGATCCGCTCCGACCTCCTCGCGATCGCCGGGTTCGACGGCCCGCACCGCCGACGACTGGTGGACGAGTGGCTGGCGGCCCTGGACTGGGCGGCCGGGCTCGGGCGCGGGGACCTTCCCCCCCGTCAGGGTCCGCGCGGTGACCATCCGCCGCACGCGTCGTGGAAGCGCAACGAGCCGGAGGCCGCGGCCCTGCTCGAGCTCGCACGCGAGGCGCTCGGGACGCTCGCCGCGGAGCGGTCCCTGGAACAGGGCCTACTGCTCAAACCGTCGACCCTGCGCCTGTGGGTGTGGCGTGCCGCCACCACCGGGCCCGCGGACGACGCCGAGCTGCTCGATCTGGTCCTGCGGGAGGAGGGCGCGCGTCAGTGGCAGATCGACCTGACCTCCCCCGTCCTGCTGGACGCCGTGCACGGGTTCCGCACCGGGGGGTGACCCCCGGTCCTCACGCCCCGAGTCGCCCGCGGATCCCGTCCGCGATCCCCTCCGGGGTCAGCCCGGCGTCGGAGAGGATCTCCCCGCGCGAGGCGTGGTCGAGGAACTCCTGCGGGATCCCCAGGGAGAGACGGTCCACGCAGACGGCCGCCCGCTCCAGGCCGGCGGAGACCGCGGACCCGACGCCCCCGTGCAGTCCGTTGTCCTCCACCGTCACCACGAGCGACCGGCCGCCGGCGGACTCCAGGATCGAGGCCGGCACCGGGTAGACCCACCGGGGGTCCACCACGTCGACGGAGATGCCCTCGGCCCCGAGCGCCCGGGCGGCGTCCACCGCGGGCGCCACCATCGACCCCACCGCCACCAGCAGGACGTCCCCGTTCCCGGTGCCGTACACGCGGTCCACTCCGTCCTCCGACGTCTCGAGGGCCGGGATGGCGTCGCCGACGGAGCCCTTCGGGAAGCGGACGACGGTCGGCCCGTCCGTCACCTCGACGGCCTCGCGAAGTTCCTGCCGGAGCGAGTCGGCATCGCGGGGTGCGGCCACCCGGACACCGGGGACGATGCCGGTCAACGACAGGTCCCACATCCCGTTGTGGCTCGCCCCGTCGGGGCCCGTTACGCCCGAACGATCCAGGACCAGCGTCACCGGCTGCCTGAGCAGGGCCACGTCCATGAGGAGCTGGTCGAACGCGCGGTTGAGGAAGGTGGAGTAGATGGCGACGACAGGGTGCAGGCCACCGAGGGCCAGTCCCGCGGCGGAGGCCACCGCGTGCTGCTCGGCGATCCCCACGTCGTACATCCGGTCCGGGAAGCGGTCGCCGAAGGCGGTGAGCCCCGTGGGCCCGGCCATGGCCGCCGTGATCGCCACGACGTCCTCCCGCTCGGAACCGATCTCGCACAGCTCGTCGGAGAAGACCGACGTCCAGTCCACCGAGGACGAGGACGAGAGCGGCCTGCCCGTGTCGGGATCGATGACGCCGGTGGCGTGCATCTGGTCCGCCTCGTTGTTCTCGGCGTGGACGTACCCCATCCCCTTGCGGGTCACCACGTGGACCACCACCGGTCCGCCGAAGTCCTTCGCCAGCCGTAGAGCCGACTCGGTGGCCGCGAGGTTGTGCCCGTCGACCGGACCCATGTACTTGAGGCCCAGATCGGCGAACAGTTCCTGCGGTGAGACGACGTCCTTGAGGCCGGCCTTGATCCCGTGCAGGAGCGAGTACACGGCCTTGCCGACCACGTCCTTGCGCGCGGTGAGCGTGCGCTTGGTGCGGTCCATGGCCTTCTCGTAGGCGGGCTGGAGCCGGAGCGCCCCGAGCCGTTCCGCGATTCCGCCGATGGTGGGCGAGTACGAACGGCCGTTGTCGTTGACGACGATCACCATCGGCCGGTCCTTGCCGGCCGCGATGTTGTTGAGCGCCTCCCAGGCCATGCCACCGGTCATCGCACCGTCGCCGATCACCGCGACGACCGTACGGTCCTTCTCGGCCCGCAGCGCGAACGCCTTGGCCAGGCCGTCGGCGTAGGACAGGGACGCGGTGGCGTGCGACGACTCGACGATGTCGTGCTCGCTCTCCGCCCTGCACGGGTACCCGGACAGCCCCCCTCGTGTGCGGAGCCCGTCGAACTGGTCGCGGCGCCCGGTGAGGATCTTGTGGACGTACGACTGGTGCCCGGTGTCGAAGACGATGGGATCCCTGGGTGAGTCGAACACCCGGTGCAACGCCACCGTCAGCTCCACGACGCCGAGGTTGGGACCGAGGTGCCCACCCGTGGCGGAGACCTTACGGATGAGGAACTCCCGGATCTCGCCGCAGAGCCGCGCCAGGTCATCCTGGCCGAGGGCCCGAAGGTCGGCGGGGTCGTTCACCTGATCGAGCACGCTCATTGCTGTCGACTGTCCCTTCCCGGACCGGCACCCCGTTGGGTCGAATCGTCAGTCTACGGGGAGAGCCCGCACCCTCGCCGGTGGGCGGCGGGCAGACCCGCTCCACCGGCTCCGGAGGTCACCTCGCCCGCGGTGAATCCAGCACCGCCAGGCCCTCCACGTGATGGGTTCCCGGGAACGCCGCCACTCCCCGCAGGTCAACGAGCGTCCATCCGGCGTCCACGAGCACCCCCACGTCACGAGCGAGACTCGCGGGGTCGCACCCGACGTGGACGATCCTCGACCGCGTCCGGGCGGCCAGCGCGGTCATCACGGGGATCCCCGCCCCGCCCCGCGGCGGATCCAGGACCACCAGGTCCGGTCGGTCGGCCGGGTCCCTGTCTCCCGCGGACTCCTCGAGGAACGACTCGACCCTCGCGAGCACGGTACGCGGCGCGACGTCGGCGCCCAGGGCCGTCTCCACCGCCCCCAGTGAGGACCGGGCGGATTCGACCACCGTGACCCGCGCGTCGGGCGCGACGTCCAGCACGGCGGCGGAGAAGAGCCCGGCGCCACCGTAGAGATCCCACACCGTCGGCCGGTCCGGTAGCCCCGGAGCGCCGGTCACGGCGGTGCCGACGAGTCCGGCGTAGTGGCCGGCCGCCGAGCGGTGTGCCTGCCAGAACGCGTCGATCGGCAACCGCCAGGCGTGCCCGCCCACGCGCCGGACGACGGTGGACGGACCGGCCACGGTCTCCCACGGCTCGGCCCGCGAGTGCCGGGCCCTGGCCCGGGTGGCCGCGGCGTGCCCGGACCGCCGGTCGCGACCCCGCGGCGCCTGGTCGGTGAGGGGTCGACGCGCCAGATGCACCTCGCCGTCGTCCCCCAACACCCCGAGGATCTCGCGGTGCGGTCCCACCGCGGCGGCCCGGACCGCCTCCAGGAGCCTCGGGTCGGCCTGGACGCACGGCTGCGTCACCAGCTCGCGGGACCTGGCCCGGCGGACCCCGGGGACTCCGTCGGGCCCGCTCACCCACCGGGCGACCGTCCGCCACCCGGTGACCGCGCCGTCCCCGGCCGGGACCTCGACCGGGACGGACTCCCCGGGCACGGTGATCCGACCGATCCGGCCGGCCTGCTCGGCGAGGATCCGGCCCGAGAACCCCCTCGCCGCCTCCGCCCGGATGTGGCTCCAGTCGCAGCACCCGGCGCCCGCCGCCGCCGCCGGACAGTAGGTCTCGATCCGGTCCGCGGACGCCTCGACCACCCGCTGCACCGTGCCGCGGCAGAAGGAGCGCCCGGGGTCGCCGTCGACGCGCACGTCGACCACCTCCCCGGTGATCCCGCCCCGGCAGAACACCACGCGCCCCTCGTGTCGGGCGACGAACTCCCCGCCCTGGGCGGGTCCCTCGACACGCAGCCGGAGCACCCGCCCGGTCCAGTCGATCTCGTGCGTGCTCGTCATTCCGCCTCCGGTCCGGCCCATCGGCCGACGATCGGTTCGTCGCCCACCTTCTCCGCCCGCCCGTCGGAGGAGGACAACTGCCACGGCACGCTGGTGACCATGACCCCACGTTCGTACAGCAGGCGGGACTTGAGACGCAGCGCGCTCTGGTTGTGGAGCAGATGCTCCCACCAGTGGCCCACCACGTACTCGGGGATGTAGACGATCACGACGTCTCGCGGTGAGCGCTCCCGCAGCCGCTTGACGTAGTCGACCACCGGCCGGTTGATCTCCCGGTACGGGGACTCCACCACCTTCAGCGGGACCGAGATCCGGCTACTCTCCCACTCGCGCACCAGCGCGCGGGTCTCCGCGGTGTCGATGCTCACGGTCAGCGCCTCGATGGTGTCCGGCCTCGTGGCCCGCGCGTAGGACAGGGCCCGGAGCGTGGGCAGGTGAAGTTTGGACACCAGCACCACGCAGTGGGTCCTGCTCGGCAGGACCACCTCCCACGTGGAGTCCTCGAGTTCCCGGGCGACGGTCGCGTAGTGGCGGTGGATCAGCTTCATCACCACGAACACCGCGGTCATCGCGAGCACCGCGATGTACGCGCCGGCGAAGAGTTTGGTGATGATCACGATGACGAGGACGGATGCGGTGAGCACGAACCCGATGACGTTGATGACCCGGGATCGCAGCATCCGGCGACGGACCGCCGGCACCTTCTCGTCCGCGAGGTGTCTGGTCCAGTGCCGGATCATCCCGAGCTGGCTCAGGGTGAAGGCGACGAACACCCCGACGATGTAGAGCTGGATGAGAACGGTGACCCTGGCCTCGAAGACCACCACGAGCGCGATCGCCGCCACGGCGAGCAGGACGATCCCGTTGGAGAACGCGAGTCGATCCCCGCGGGTCGCCAGCTGCCGGGGCAGGTAGTTGTCACGGGCGAGGACGGACCCGAGCATCGGGAAGCCGTTGAACGCCGTATTGGCGGCGAGCACCAGGATCACGGCGGTGACCGTCATCACCACGTAGAACGCGATCGGGAAACCGGCGAACACCGGCTCGGCCAGCTGGGCGATCATCGTCTTCTGGTGGTAGTCCGCGGGCGCACCCACCAGCTGCCGGGCCGGGTCCTCCGCGACGCGGACGCCCAGTTGTACCGCCAGCGCGATGAGTCCGAGCAGGAAGGTCACGGCGATCACGCCGAGCAGGAGCAGCGTGGTGGCCGCGTTGCGCGACCTCGGCTTGCGGAACGCCGGGACCCCGTTGTGGATCGCCTCGACGCCGGTGAGCGCGGCGGAGCCGGAGGCGAAGGACTTGGCCACGACAAACGCGAGGGCGAGCCCGGTGACCGCTCCGCCGTGCGTGGAGACGAGGTCGAAATTCGCCGATTCGGCCTGCAGATCCCGGCCCAACACGTCGACCTGGAACAACCCCCACACCACCAGGACCGCCATCGAGGCCATGAACGTGTACACGGGTATCGCGAACGCCGCCCCGGACTCCCGGATCCCCCGCAGGTTGACCGCCGTGACGAGCACGATCGCGCCCACCGCGAACAGCACCTTGTGGGTGTTGACGAACGGGATCGCCGAGCCGATGTTTGCGGCGGCCGCCGAGATCGAGACCGCCACCGTTAGGACGTAGTCGATGAGGAGCGCCGCGCCCACCGCCAGGCCGGCGTTGGGGCCGAGGTTGACGGTGGCCACCTCGTAGTCGCCGCCCCCGGACGGGTAGGCGTGGACGTTCTGCCGATAGCTGGCGATGACCACCACCATCACCACCGCGACCGCCAACCCCACCCACGGGGCGAAGGCGAGCGACGCGAGCCCCGCCACGGACAGCACCAGGAAGATCTCCTCCGGGGCGTAGGCCACCGACGACAGGGCGTCGGAGGCGAACACCGGCAGCGCGATCCTCTTGGGCAGGTGGGTGTCGCCGAGCGTGTCGCTGCGGAAGGGACGCCCCAGCAGGAGGCGCTTGGTTCCCACGGAGGCCTTGGAGATCCTGGACACCGACACATCCTAGGACCCCGCGCGCCCCGGGGACAGCGCCCGCGACCGGAGTAGCGTTGTCCCACGGGTCCGCGACGGGCGGACCGTGAGGAGTGGGACTCGCGATGAGGGTCATCATCATGGGCTGTGGGCGCGTCGGGGCGGCGCTCGCGACCGAGCTCGACGCCTGCGGCCACGACGTCGTGGTGATCGACCGCGAGCAGTCGGCGTTCGCACGGCTCGCCGAGGACTTCGGCGGCCGCACCGTGACAGGGGTGGGGTTCGACCGCGCGGTCCTCGAGTCCGCCGGCCTCGACGGCGCCGACGCGTTTGCCGCCGTGTCCTCCGGCGACAACTCCAACATCATCGCCGCGCGGGTCGCGCGCGAGACCTTCGGCGTCGAGCGGGTGATCGCGCGGATCTACGACGCGGGCCGGGCCGCCGTCTACGAGCGGTTGGGGATCCCGACCGTCGCGACGGTCCCCTGGGCCACCGGCCGACTGGTCCGGTACATCACGTCCGGCTCGAGCCCCGTGGTCTGGCGGGACAAGACCGGATCGGTGGCCCTGGTCGCCCTCACCGCGCCCCCGGTGTGGGTCGGCACCCCCGTCGACGACCTCGCGGCCGTCGCCGGGGGCCGGGTCGCCGCGATCTCCCGCTTCGGCGAGTGCCGGATCCCCGACCGGGACACCCTCGTCCAGGCCGATGACCTGCTCCACCTGGCCGTCCCCGCCGGGGCGGTCGACGGACTCGACGACGCACTGGAACGAGGTCCCGCCGATGACTGACCGGCGCACACCCGACGGAACCGTTCCCGACTACGCGGATGGGTCCGGGCTGCTGAACAACGCGCCGGCCAGACCGGTGCCCGCCACGAGCATGCGTGTGGTGGTCGCGGGGGCGGGGGTCGTGGGACGCTCCATCGCCCGGGAGCTCCTGGCGAACAACCACCACGTGACCCTCATCGACAGACGTTCCACCGTGTTCGACCGCGACGAGGTCCCCGGCGCGGATCAACGCATCGGGGACGCCTGCGAGCTGAGCTTCCTCGAACAGCTCCGCGTGGAGCGGGCGGACGTCGTGGTGGCCGCCACCGGTGACGACAAGGTGAACCTGGTCGTGAGCCTCCTGGCCAAGACCGAGTTCGCCGTGGCCCGCGTGGTCGCGAGGGTGAACGACCCCCGCAACGAGTGGCTCTTCGACGACAGGTGGGGCGTCGACGTTGCCGTCTCGACCCCCCGGCTGATCGTCTCGGTCGTGGAGGAGGCGGTCTCGGTGGGGGACGTCGTCCGGCTGATGACGTTGCGGCGCGGGGGGGCCAATCTGGTGAGCGTGACCCTCCCCGACCAGACCCCGCTGGCCGGGCGACCGGTCTCCCGCGTCCGCCTCCCCCGCGACGTGGCGCTGGTGGCGATCCTCCGGGGCGGACGGGTGATCGTGCCCGAACCGGACGTGCCCTTCGAGTCCGGCGACGAGCTGCTGGTGGTGGCGCCCGAGGACGCGGAGGCGGCCCTGTGTGAGTCGGTTCGCTGCGGGTGAGGGGGCCTCACCGGGCCCGGACGGTGCTCGTGGGCACGGTCACCGCGATCTCCCGCCCGTAGTCCCAGCCCGGAGCCAGGGGCAGGTCGTCGCCGCTCCAGAATCGGCCAGGGTCGTACCAACTGGCGTTCCCCGCCGGCATGAGGATCCCCATCGCCTCGAGCGTGGCGCCCACGACCTCCGCGCAGTAGGCCGCCTCCATGCGCAGCGCCGGGCGTGGGTCGGCCTGCCTGCGCCACGGCAGGCCGATCCACCGGCGGCGCGACGCCTCGTCGTCGTCGTCTCCTCCGGACCCGGATCCCGCTCCGGCGTCCCGGTGGGCCGGGGCCCGTCCCCGCGCCGCCCAGCGCCCCCTCGCCCACCGCGCGGTGAGGCGTCCCGCCGACGGGAAGGACACGCCGTTCAGGCGGGCGATCGACTCCAGGAGCGCGTCCTCCTGCACCCGTCCGACCTCCGGGGAGAGCTGTCGGAGCCACGCCCGCTGCCCGTACGGCCCCGTCCACTGGAGGACCGCCTGCTCCAGGTCGTGGAGCTGGACCCCGCGCTGCCGGCGACCGGTCCACACGTCGGTGAGGGCGCGCCCCATCTCCGCGTGCCACAGCAGGGGCGGCATGTCGTCCAGGACGACCGCCACCCCGACGTGATTGACGGGAGCGTTGGTGAGGGTCTGGATCAGCCGATCGGCGGTGGTGCTCCCCCGGAACAGCCAGAGGTCCCCCGTGCGGGTCCGGTGGGCCGCCGCGGCCAGGGGGACGGTGTCGAGGCTCATGGTGCGATCCTGCCAGGCGTCGTGGCCACACGACCTACGCTCGCCCCATGGCTCCCCGCGGACGGCAATGGCTCAAGGTTCTCGGCGCGGCCGGGGTGATGGGGGTCGCCGCGAGCGGACTCCTCGCCGCGCGGACGGAACGACGACGTCGCGCGTACGAGCCGGAGGAGATCAGGGAACGCCTCCACGAGCGGTATGCCCGGATCCAGTCCCGCCGCGAGAGCGGCGCGGACTGAGACCGCGGTCGGCGTCCGCGCCGACCGACGATTATCCTTGCGGACACCATGTCACCCTCCCCCGTGTCCGATCCCGAACTCCGCCGGGCCCGGCACGAGCTCCTGCGCCGACTCGACGACGTCGGCAACGTCGACGCCCACCGGCTCCGCCCCAGGATCCGCAGGGCCCGTGCCGACCAGATCGACGCCCTCGGGCTCCAGATCTCCACCGCCTCCGAGCGGCTCCGCCGTCGCGCGGAGTCCGTCCCCACGCCCCGCTATCCCGAGCAGCTCCCGGTCAGCGCCCGCAAGGACGAGATCGAGGCGGCGATCCGGGACAACCAGGTGGTGGTGATCGCGGGCGAGACCGGCTCCGGCAAGACCACCCAGATCCCCAAGATCTGCCTCGGACTCGGGCGCGGCGTCCGCGGGATGATCGGCCACACGCAACCCCGCCGGCTCGCCGCACGTTCCGTGGCCGACCGCATCGCCGAGGAACTGGACGTGGAGATCGGCCGACTGGTCGGCTCCGCGGTGCGATTCGACGACCGGACCAGCCCGGACACGGCCGTCAAGGTGATGACGGACGGCCTGCTGCTCGCCGAGATCCGGCGGGACCGGCTCCTGCGCGCCTACGACACGATCATCATCGACGAGGCCCACGAGCGCAGCCTCAACATCGATTTCCTCCTGGGATACCTGCGGCAGATCCTCCCCCGGCGACCGGATCTCAAGCTCATCATCACCTCCGCCACCATCGACCCCGATCGCTTCGCCCGCCACTTCGCCGACCCCGCCGGCCGCCCCGCGCCGGTGATCGAGGTCTCGGGGCGGACCTTCCCGGTCGAGGTCCGCTACCGCCCTCTCCAGGTGGAGCACGGCGACCGGGTGGTCGACGTCGACCCACTGGACGGACTCGCGGACGCGGTGGCCGAACTCCTGGCCGAGGGTGACGGGGACATCCTCGTCTTCCTCTCCGGAGAGCGGGAGATCCGCGACGCCGAGGAGGTCCTGCGGGGCCGCAGGTTCACGGCCACCGAGATCTTCCCGCTGTTCGCCCGCCTCACCACCGCCGAGCAGCAACGCGCGTTCCGGCAGCATTCGACCCGGCGCGTGGTCCTGTCGACCAACATCGCCGAGACCTCGGTCACCGTCCCGGGGATCCGGTACGTCGTGGACACCGGCCTCGCCCGCATCTCCCGGTACTCCACCCGCACCAAGGTCCAGCGCCTGCCCATCGAACCCGTCTCCCGGGCGTCCGCCGCGCAGCGCGCAGGTCGGTGCGGCCGCGTCGCGGACGGCATCTGCATCCGCCTGTACTCGCAGGAGGACTTCGAGTCGCGGCCCGAGTTCACCGACCCCGAGATCCTGCGGACCAACCTGGCGTCGGTCATCCTGTCGATGGCGGACCTCGACCTGGGCGCGGTCGACGACTTCCCGTTTGTCGAACCACCCGACCGCAAGGCGGTCCGCGACGGCATGACGTTGCTCACCGAGCTGGGCGCGCTCCGGATCGACGACGACGAGCGCCCGCACCTGACCAAGGTGGGACGTGAGATGGCGGCGCTGCCCCTCGATCCCCGGTTGGCCCGGATGGTCGTGGAGGGCCACCGCAACGGGTCCCTGCAGGACGTGCTGGTGGTGGTCGCGGCGCTCACCGTGCAGGACGTGAGGGAACGGCCCGCGGAGGAGCGCGACAAGGCCGATCTCCTCCACCGCCGGTTCGCGGACAAGTCCTCGGATTTCCTGGGTTACCTCAACCTGTGGCGGTACCTCACCGAGCAGCGCCGCGAGCTGTCCGGCAGCGCCTTCCGGAAGATGTGCAAGGCCGAGTACCTGCACTGGCTGCGGATCCGCGAATGGCAGGACCTCACCGCTCAGCTGTCGAGCATGTGCCGGGAGCAGGGCTGGCACCCGCCGTCCGGCCACGCCGCCGAGGACGACCTGCACAAGGCCATCCTCTCCGGCCTGCTCACCAACGTGGGCACCCGGGACGAGGAGGCCCGCGAGTTCCGTGGCACGCGCGGCATCCGGTTCCAGGTGTTCCCCGGCTCGGACCTCGCCCGCAAGCCGCCCCGCTGGGTGATGGCCTCCGAACTGGTGGAGCCCTCCCGCCTGTGGGCCCGGGGCGTCGCCCGGATCGACCCGGGATGGATCGAACAGCTCGGGGGGCACCTGGTCCGCACCCAGTACTCCGAACCCCATTGGTCCGACGCCCAGGGCGCCGCGATGGCGTACGAGAAGGTCATGCTGTTGGGGTTGACCGTGATCGAGGCCCGCCGCATCCTGCTGTCCCGCGTCGACCCCGCGCTGGCCCGCGAACTACTGGTCCGCAACGGGATCGTCGAGGGCCGCTGGAGCACGCGGGTCCCCGTGATCGTGGAGAACGCGGTGGCGGTCGAGCAGGCGCGGGAACTGGAGACGCGGAGCCGCCGCCGCGGCCTGGTGATCGACGACGAGCAGCTCGTCGCGTTCTACCTCGACCGGCTCCCCGCCGACCTCACCTCGGGACGACACCTCGACTCGTGGTGGAAGAAGGAAGGCCACGCCGACCCGGATCTGTTGCGTCTGCGCCCGGAGGACATCCGGTTGTCGGACACCGCGCCGGCCGCCGCCGACTTCCCGCCGTTCTGGAGGCAGGGCGACAGGAGCTTCGAGCTGCACTACGCCTTCGACCCCGGCGTCGACGCCGACGGGATCACCGTCCGGATCCCGCTGCCGCAGCTCTCCTCGGTGACGACCGCCGGCTTCGAGTGGTTGGTCCCCGGGCTCCGCGAGGACCTCTACACCGGGATGCTCCGGACCCTGCCCAAGTACCTGCGCCGCCTCTGTTCCCCACCGGCCGAGTTCGCCGCCCTGCTGGCGGGGGACGTCACCCCCCGGTCCGCGCCGCTGCCCGTGGCGCTCGCCGGGGCGCTCTCGGCACGGATCGGGACGTCGGTCGACCCGCGGGACTTCCACCCCGACCAGCTCCCGGATCACCTCAGGATGCGGTTCGAGGTGGTCGACGGCGAGAAGGTCGTGGCCGCCGGAACGGACCTGGCGCTGCTCCGGACGCAACTGGTGAACGAGGTCCGATCCACCCTCAACGCCGGGCTCGTGCGTGACGACGGTCCCCATCGGGAGTGGACCCGCGACACGATCGGCGATCTGGAGCCCTCGATCTCCGGGGTGGTCGACGGTGTCGACGTCACCGTGTACCCGGCCCTGCGGGTGCGGGCGGACGGGATCCACCGGATCGCGTGCGCCACGGAGGACGAACGCCGCACCGCCCAGGCCGCCGCGGTCCTCACCCTGATTTCGAGCGGCCTGCTCTCGGCCGCCTCGATCACCCGCGGTCGGCCGCTCGAGCACCGTCTCGCTGTCACCCAGTACCCCCACGGCGGAGCCGAGGGACTCGTCTCCGATGCGTCGCTGGCCGTGTGCGGGCGGATCATCGCGCGACGGAAGGGGGCGCCGGTGCTCACCGTGGCCGAGTACTCGGCACTCCGCGACGCGGCCAGGTCCGAAGGGCCGGGGGCGATCACCTCCGCGATCTCCGCGGCGCTCCCCGCGCTGGTTGCCGCCCAGTCGGTCGCGGCGCGCATCGAGCTGGCCCCCCCGGACGTCGCCGACGCGGTCAGGCCCTCGCTGGACTTCCTCGTGGGCAAGGGGTTCCTCGCCCGTCATCCGGCGGAGATGCTCCCGCAACTGGAGCGCCACGTCCGTGCGGTCGGCCTCCGTGTGGACATGGCCGAGAAGTCACCTGGTCGGCATCGGGAGCTCACGGCCCGGCTCGCGGAGTCCGAGGCCACGGTCGCTGACGCCGCCACGGTCCTGCGTCGGCGGCCCGGCGGGGCCCGTGCAGCGAGGGAACTGCGATGGTTGCTGGCGGAATACCGGGTGGGACTCTTCGCGCAGTCCCTCGGGACGGCACGACCGGTCTCCGCGCAACGGATCGACAAGACCGTCGCCGCGGCGCTCGCCCCCCGGCCGAGTCGCTAGGACTCGGGGCCGGTCAGGATCCGGAGTGCCGTTGGCGCAGCGCGACGATCTCGCGCTCGAAGTCGGCTGCGGAGCTGAACTGCTTGTAGACCGACGCGAAACGCAGATAGGCCACCTCGTCGAGGTCCTGGAGGGGACCGAGGATGGCAAGACCGATCTCGTGCGCGGGGACTTCTGATGCCCCGCCCGCCCTCACGGCGTCCTCGACCTGCTGTGCGAGCCGCCTGAGCGCGTCCTCGTCGACCGCGCGTCCCTGACACGCGCGCCGAACACCCCGCACCACCTTGTCGCGACTGAAGCTCTCGGTGACGCCGTTGCGCTTGAGGACCGTGAGCAAGGGGGTCTCCAGGGTCGTGAAGCGATGTCCGCACTCCGGACACTCCCGGCGCCGCCGGATCGCCTGCCCCTCATCGACCGAACGGGAGTCGATCACCCGGGAATCCTCGTGGTGGCATGTCGGGCAGTACATTCCAGCTCCACCATTCGTCGACCGGGTGAGGGCATCTCCCCCGACCGCGGCCCGGCTCCATGCCGGGACGGCGGTGCGCCGTCCCGCAGCCATTCTAGGAGGCGACACACCGGATCACGCGTAGGCGGGTCCGCCGAGCAACGCGAGCGCCAGAAGCATGATGAACCCGAACGCCACTCCGCAGGCCACCAGGACCCAGGTCGGCACGTCGTCGACCACCGGCGACGCGGTGGGCTCCTGCACGTGACACGCCCTGACCTGCCCGGCGGACGCGGGGCGGACCAGCACCCGGCGGCCCGGGGCCACCGGCCGCGTGGCCGCCGGACGGCGACGGCCGCCGGGCCGGGTGTCGGGGACCGCACCGAGATCCGCCCGCGGACGGGACCGTCCCGACATCGACATCGACATCGACATCGACATCGACACACGGTGCTCGGTGGCGCAGACCTCGCTCCACCGCAGGGCCGGACCCGACTGCGACTGCATCTCCAGAACCGACATGATGACTCCCAACTCGATACGGTGTACGAACTCACTTCGCACATCCGTGTGCACTTCTCTGCACATCTGTTCGAACTCGAACGTGACTAGAGTTGTATCACGCGGGTCCGACAGAGTCACCATTCCGACGGAAAATTCTTCGAACATGTGTGTGGCGCACGGGCCGGATGCAGGTTAAGGTGTACACAGAGATCAACGTCGAACACCCATTCGCTGAAGGGACCAGCACATGGCCAAGCCTGACTTCGAAGCCCTGACACCTCGTCAGAAGAGCGTTCTGCTCCATATCCACGACACGGTCAAGGACCGCGGGTATCCCCCGAGTATCCGCGAGATCGGCGACGCGGTCGGGCTCCAATCCACCTCGTCGGTCGCGCATCAGCTGCGGACCCTCGAGAAGAAGGGCTTCCTGACACGGGACCCCCACAAGCCGCGCGCCGTCGATGTCCACGGCGTCCCGGGACAGCGCGCCAGGGGTCGTCGGACGCCCGCCTCGGAGGAAGCCCGTCCGAGCGGTGCGGTCGAGCCCGTCTACGTGCCCGTGCTCGGACGGATCGCCGCCGGCGGGCCGATCCTGGCGGAGCAGGCGGTGGAGGAGGTCTTCCCGTTGCCGACTGATCTGGTCGGATCGGGCGACCTGTTCATGCTCAGGGTGGTCGGCGAATCGATGATCGACGCGGCGATCTGCGACGGCGACTACGTGGTGGTCCGCCGGCAGAACGTGGCCGACAACGGCGACATCGTCGCGGCGATGATCGACGGGGAGGCCACCGTCAAGACGTTCCGCAAGGACTCGACCGGGGTCTGGCTGCTCCCCCACAACCCGTCGTTCCAGCCGATTCCCGGGGAACACGCGACCGTCCTGGGCAAGGTGGTGACGGTGCTACGCAAGCTCTGAACCCACGCATCGGCGACCGCCGTCTGCCCCGCGAGTCCGGGTCAGGCGGCGCCGTCGCGTGAGTCCACGGCGACGAACTGCTCGAGCTCGCCCGCCACGGAGGCGGGCAGGCGGACGACGATCCGGGTGCCGTCCTGCGTGTGCTGCTCGTCGATCACCGCTCCCGCCGCATGGACCCGGGACACCACGTCGCCTCGCGTGAAGGGGATGACGAGGGTCACCTCGGTGTCCCCCGAGGCCACGATCTGCATGATCCGTCCCATGAATTCGTCCATGCCCTGACCCGTGACCGCCGAGACGAAGACCGCCTCCGGGAGGGCGTGGTGGAGCTCGGTGAGCACCACCGGATCCGCGACGTCGACCTTGTTGATCACCACCAGCTCCCGCGGCTGCTCGGCGTTCTGTTCCTCCACGACGTCGTGGATGACGGCACGGACGGCCTCGATCTGGCGCAGCGGGAAGGGGTCTGAACCGTCCACCACGTGCAGCAGCAGTTCGGAATCGACCACCTCCTCCAGCGTCGAGCGGAAGGCCTCCACGAGCTGGGTGGGAAGGTGTCTGACGAAGCCGACCGTGTCCGTGAAGACCACCGCCCGGCCGTCGGGAAGCTCGGCGCGTCGGGTCGTGGGATCCAGGGTGGCGAACAATGCGTTCTGGACCAGGACGCCGGCACCGGTGATGTGGTTGAGGAGACTCGACTTGCCGGCATTGGTGTAGCCGGCGATCGCGATGGACGGCACCGGGGTCGCGCGGCGACGGTGACGCTTGGTGTCCCGGGCCTGCTTCATCCCCTTGATGTCGCGCCGCAACCGGGCCATGCGTTCACGGATGCGCCGGCGATCGGTCTCGATCTTGGTCTCACCGGGGCCGCGCAGGCCCACCCCTCCGTTGGCGCCGGCACGGCCACCCGCCTGGCGGGAGAGAGCCTCACCCCACCCGCGCAGGCGCGGGAGCATGTACTCCATCTGTGCCAGCGAGACCTGGGCCTTACCCTCCCTGCTGGTGGCGTGTTGGGCGAAGATGTCGAGGATCAACGCGGTGCGGTCGACCACCTTGACGTTGACCGCCTTCTCCAGGGCGATGAGCTGACCGGGCGTGAGTTCACCGTCACAGATCACGGTGTCCGCGCCGGTCGCCTCGATCACCGCCTTGAGCTCCTTCGCCTTGCCCGAGCCGATGTACGTGGCGGGGTCGGGCTTGTCGCGGCGCTGGATCAGCGCGTCGCACACCTCCGAGCCCGCGGTCTCGGCGAGCTGGGCGAGCTCGGTCATGGCGGCGTCCGCCAGTGCTGCCGAACCCTCGGTCCAGACGCCCACCAGGACGACGCGCTCGAGCCGCAGTTGCCGGTACTCCGCGTCGTTGACGTCCTGGAGCTCGGTGGACAGACCCACGGCGCGACGCAGCGACGAGCGTTCCTCGAGCTGGAATTCGCCGACCGAGGGATCGTGGTCTCGTGTGGCCCGGTCATGGGCGGTGTCATCGATAGTCATTCGGGGCCATCTTCTCACATTCCTCACGGTGGCGCGTCCGTGAGATCACCGCGGGCGGGGGCGCCTCACCGCCGGAAACGGCCGTCCGCGACGATCACCGAGGGTCCGGTGAGGTCGGACCGCCCGTCCCGGACCCTGACCGCGACCTCGCCGCCGGGCACCGCCACCAGCACGTCTCCCGACTGCTCTCCCGCGTCGGCCAGCGCCGCGACGGCGGTGGCGACGATCCCGGTGCCGCAGGACATCGTCTCCCCTGCGCCTCTCTCGTGGACCCGCATCAAGACGCGGCCGTCGGCGAGCGGGGTCGCGATCTCGACGTTGACGCCCTCGGGGAAGAACGCGGTGTCGAACACCGGGGGCTCGTGGACCGCGAGCGCCTCCAACGCGGCGGCATCCAGACCCGGCACGACACAGGCCAGGTGGGGGTTGCCCATGTCCACGGCGAGGCCCGCGAAGGACCGGTCGCCGAAGCCGGCGGAGGAGACCCCGAGGAGGCGGGGTTCGCCCATGTCGACGCGGACGACCGCGCGGTCGCCGTCGTAGGTGACGACGTCGGCGGGGCGCGGGCCGGACCGGGTCCCGACGGGGATGGGTCCGGCCTCGGCCCTCCCCGTCGAGACCAGGGCATGGGCGAACACCCGGACCCCGTTGCCGCACATCTCCGCGACCGACCCGTCCGCGTTGCGGTAGTCCATGAACCAGTCGTCGCGCCCTACGCCCGTCGGCAGCCCGTCGAGGACCCCGCGGTCGACCAGGGCTCCGGCGCGGGCGATCCGGAGGACGCCGTCGGCCCCCACCCCGGCCCGACGCGCACAGAGGGCTCGGACGAGGTCCGCGTCCAGGTCCAACTCCGCCGCGTCGTCGGCGAGGATCACGAAGTCGTTGAGGGTGCCGTGTCCCTTGAGGAACGCGATGCCGTCGGCAGTCGCGGTGCGGTGAGCTGAGGTCATGACCTGAGATCCTACTGAATTCCCAGCCCGTTCCGCCCTGCGGAAAACCCGGATGAACCCGGGGCGGGGGCGCACTAGAGTCGACAGGAGAACGATCCCCTATCTGAGGAGAGCATCGATGTCCGAACGCATCACCGTCGGCGGTATCCAGGTGGACGCGGTCCTGTACGACTTCGTCAACACCCAGGCGATTCCGGGCACCGGGGTCGACCCCGACTCGTTCTGGACCGGTGCCTCCGAGATCTTCGCCGACCTCGCCCCCCGCAACCGGGAGCTGCTGGAGTTCCGGGATGAGCTCCAGTCGAAGATCGACGCCTGGCACCACGAGAATCCGGCTCCGTTCGATCCCGCCGCCTACAAGGCGTTCCTGCAGGAGATCGGCTACCTCGTCCCGGAGCCCGACTCGGTCACCGTGCTCACCGAGAACGTCGACGCGGAGATCGCCACGGTGGCCGGCCCGCAGCTGGTCGTGCCGATCATGAACGCCCGGTTCGCGATCAACGCCGGCAACGCGCGGTGGGGTTCGCTGTACGACGCGCTCTACGGCACCGACGCCATCCCGGAGAGCGACGGTGCCGAGCCCGGTTCCACGTACAACAGGGTGCGGGGCGACAAGGTGATCGCCTGGGCCCGCGAGTTCCTCGACGACGCCGCCCCCCTCGAGACCGGCAGCCACGTCGGCTCGACCGGATACACCGTGGTCGACGGAGCGCTTCGGGTGACGCTCGCCGACGGCTCCACGACGGGCCTGGGCCAACCGGAGAAGTTCGTGGGATACCTCGGCGAGCCCTCCGCGCCCACCTCCGTCCTCCTCCGCAACAACGGGCTCCACATCGACATCCGGATCGACGCCGACTCCCCGATCGGTTCGACCGACGCGGCGGGCGTCAAGGACGTGGTGTTGGAGTCCGCCGTCTCGACGATCATGGACTTCGAGGACTCCGTTGCCGCCGTCGACGCCCGCGACAAGACTCAGGGGTACCGCAACTGGCTGGGTCTGATGAAGGGCGACCTGTCCGAGGAGATCAGCAAGGGGGGTCGGACCTTCACCCGCGTCCTCAACGACGACCGGGTCTACACCTCGCCCGACGGGTCCGGCGAGGTCCGGCTCCACGGCCGCTCCATGCTCTTCGTCCGGAACGTGGGCCACCTGATGACCAACCCGGCGGTGCTCGACGCGGAGGGCAACGAGATGCCGGAGGGCATCCTCGACGCGCTCGTCACCTCGCTGGCCGCCATGCACGGCATCGCGGAGGGCAACGAGCGCGGCAACAGCCGCTCCGGCTCGATCTACATCGTCAAGCCCAAGCAGCACGGCCCGGCCGAGGTCGCCTTCACCACCCGGTTGTTCGGCCGGGTGGAGACGCTCCTCGGTCTGCCGGCCAACACCCTCAAGGTGGGGATCATGGACGAGGAGCGCCGCACCTCGGTCAACCTCGCCGCCTGCATCGCGGAGGCCACCGAGAGGGTCGTGTTCATCAACACCGGCTTCCTCGACCGCACGGGCGACGAGATCCACACCTCCATGGAGGCCGGCCCGATGATCCGCAAGGGCGAGATGAAGGCCGCGCACTGGATGACCTCCTACGAGGACTTCAACGTGGACACCGGCCTGGCCTGTGGCCTGCGGGGCCGCGCCCAGATCGGCAAGGGCATGTGGGCCAAGACCGATCTCATGGCCGAGATGCTCGCCGAGAAGATCGGCCAGCCGAGGGCCGGCGCCAACACCGCGTGGGTCCCGTCCCCGACCGGCGCCACCCTCCACGCGACCCACTACCACCGGGTGAACGTCATGACCCGCCAGGAGGAGCTCCTCGCCGCCGGCCCCCGCGCCAGCGTCGACGACGTGCTCACCATCCCGCTCGCCCCGGACACGGACTGGACCGCCGAGCAGAGGAAGGAGGAGGTCGACAACTCCTGCCAGACCATCCTCGGCTACGTCGTCCGCTGGGTCGAGCAGGGCATCGGCGTCTCCAAGGTGCCCGACATCCACGACGTCAACCTCATGGAGGATCGCGCCACCCTGCGGATCTCCTCCCAGATGCTGGCCAACTGGATCCGCCACGGCATCATCACCGCCGAGGACGTCGAGGACTCGCTGCGCCGGATGGCGGCGATCGTCGACGGGCAGAACGCCGGCGACGACGCCTACCGGAACATGGCACCGGACGTCGAGGGGTCCATCGCCTGGCAGGCCGCCCGCGAGCTGATCCTCGAGGGCACCTCGCAGCCGTCGGGGTACACGGAGCCGATCCTGCACCGCCGCCGCCGCGAGTTCAAGGCCGCCAACGGCCTGTAAACGCCCGGCGTCGCCCACCGGATCCGCTGCTCTCCCCCGCGGGGAGCAGCGGATTCCGCGTGTCCGGGGCGCGGCGGACGGCGTGGGCGACCCGCCTCAGGAGGCGAGTCCGGCGACCGCCGCGCGCAGCACCGCGGCGGCCGCGGCCCGCCGCGCCCGGGGGAACCGGGCCGCCGGCCCGGGGCCATCGGCGGGCCTTTGCCCGGATGGGGCGCCGCCGCGGCTTCCCGCCCCCCCCCCCCGGTCGCCCCCACCCACCCCGGGGTTCGGCCCCCCCCCCCGGGGCCCCCCGCCACAGCTTCGCACGGATCGCG
>NZ_CALMYY010000077.1 GCF_937873725.1 uncultured Dietzia sp. | reverse complement strand
GCGACTGCGGTGGCGGCGACTGCGGTGGCGGCGACTGCGGTGGCGGCGACTGCGGCCGGCGCGGCGAAGCAGCAGGGCCCGGGGCGGACGAATCCACGATCCCGGGCCCTGCGCTGGCCGCCACGGCCTGTCGACCAGTGACTGCCGGGCCGGCCGCCGACCGGACTAGCCCTCCAGGGCGTTGACCACGTCGAGCTGCCCCTCGGAGTGCGAGATGCGGATGCGCTTCTTGTCGAGCTTGCCCACGGAGGTCTTGGGGATCTCGTCGACGAAGGCGAAGCGCTCGGGCACCTGCCACTTGGCCATCCGGGTCTCCAGGTGCGCGCGCAGCTCGTCGACGCTCGGATCGGGGATCCCCTCCTTGACCACGATCGTGGCCAGCGGGCGCTCGTCCCACTTGGGATCGGGGATGCCGATCACGGCCGCCTCGGCCACGGCCGGGTGCTCGAGGAGATGGTTCTCCACCTCGACGGAGGAGATCCACTCGCCGCCGGACTTGATGATGTCCTTGGCGCGGTCGGTGAGCTGCAGGAAGCCCTCCGGCCGGACGAAGCCGACGTCGCCGGTCCGCAGCCAGCCGTCGTCGAACTGATCCGAGTTCTCGACCTTGTAGTAGCTACCGGTGATCCACGGGCCGCGGACCTGGAGCTCGCCCACGGACTCGCCGTCCCAGGGCAGTTCCGCCCCCGAGTCGTCGACGATCCGGGCCTTGACCCCCGCGAGGAACCGCCCCTGCGTCTTGCGCAGCTCGAACTGCTTCTCCTCGGGCAGGTCCGCCTTCGGCCGCGACAGCGTGCCGATGGGCGAGGTCTCCGTCATGCCCCACGCGTGGATGATGCTGATCCCGTAGTTCTCCTTGAACTTGCGGATCAGCGCCGGCGGGCAGGAACTGCCGCCCACGACCACGGCACGGAAGCTCGACATGTCGATGGGATGGTCGACGCTGTAGGCGTCCACCGCCATCCAGATGGTCGGCACGGCGGCGGCCAGGGTCGGCCGCTCGGAGGCGATCATCGCGGCGAGCGGCTCGGGCTGCAGGAAGCGCTCCGGCATGAGCAGCGAGGCGCCCACCATGAACGCCGCGTACGGCAGGCCCCACGACATCGCGTGGAACATGGGGACGATCGCCAGCACGTTGTCGTCGAGCGAGATGTCCATGCCGTCGGACATGCACACCTGCATCGAGTGCAGGTAGATCGAGCGGTGCGAGTAGACGACGCCCTTGGGGTCACCGGTGGTGCCCGAGGTGTAACACATCGCGGCGCCGGAGTCCTCGTCCACCTCCGGCCAGTCGAACTCGGTCGGCTGCGCGGCGAGCAGCGCCTCGTAGTCGTGCACCTGCACGCCCTCGGGGGCCTCGAGGCCTCCGGCGCCGCCGCCGGTGACGATCACGTGCTCGACCGTCGAGAACCGGGGCAGCAGCGGCTGGAGCAGCGGGATCAGGCTCGGGTCGACGATCACGACCTTGTCCTCGGCGTGGTTGGCGATGAACTCGAGCTGCTCCGGGAACAGCCGGATGTTGAGCGGGTGGAGCACCGCGCCCATCGACGGGATCGCCAGGTACGCCTCCATGTGCTCGGAGTTGTTCCACTGGAAGGTGGCGACGCGCTGATCGGCGTCGATCCCCAGGCCGCGGAGCGCGTGGGCCAGCTGCGCGGCACGCTTGCCGATGTCTCCGAACGAGATCTTGCGCGGGCCCTGATCGGTCCACGTGGTGACGACGGCGTCCTTGTGGACCGTCGCGCCGAACTTCACGATCGTGCT
Organism: uncultured Dietzia sp.; assembly: GCF_937873725.1. Lineage (GTDB taxonomy): Bacteria > Actinomycetota > Actinomycetes > Mycobacteriales > Mycobacteriaceae > Dietzia. The sequence continues at coordinate 59,673 of NZ_CALMYY010000077.1, read as the reverse complement.
GACGTTCAGCTGTTCCGGCTGCATGGTGCTGCGCATGCGAGGGGGCTCCAATCTCAGGGGGTTTCTCCGAGGGGCGACGGGGGTCACACCTGCCGTCGACCTTACTCCCCGTCGAGGGCGTCGAAGACCTCCTGGACGGTCTTCATGGCCGACAGCGCGGCGGGCGCCCCGCAGTAGCCCGAGGCGTGGATGACGGCCTCGGTGATCTCCTCGCGCGTGAGCCCGTTGGTCAGCCCGCCCCGGACGTGACCTGCGAGTTCGGCCTCGGCCCGCAGCGCCACGAGCATCCCGATGTTGAGCAGGCTGCGGTCCCGCCGTCCCAGGCCCGGCCGGTTCCAGATGTTGCCCCAGACGTTCTCGGTGACCACGTACTGGATGGCCTCCGACGCCGTCCCGGCCGCCCGGCCCATGGCCCTGTCGACAAAGGCATCGCTCATCACCTCGCGCCGGGTGGCGAAACCCCCCTCGCGGAGGTCCCCGGCCGAAGGCCCCTCGCCCGAACCGCTCGTCGTCGTCATCTGGTGGTCCTTTCCTCCCGTGGTGCGCCTGGTTCCCGGCCCATCCTGCCGCGTCGCCGGGGCCCGGACCCTACCGGGGCGCGATGCGCAGCGGGATGCGCCGGGGGCCGAAGTCGCCGGGCCCGGCCGGGTCGAAGACGCCCGGCACGGCGGCACCGCAGATCGGGCAGGTGCCGTCGGGGGTGACGTGGAAGTCGACCATCCGGTACCAGTCGCGCACGATGAGCGGGCTCTGGCAGCCGGCGCAGTAGGTGGTGTCGCCGTCCTTGTCGTGGATGTTGCCGGTATAGGCGTAGCGTTCCCCGGCGTCGCGCGCGTGCTGCAGGGCCCGCCGCAACGTGAGCTCGGGGGTGCGCTCGACGTCGCGCATGCGGTGGTCCGGGTGGAAGGCCGAGAAATGATGGGGCACGTCCGGCCCCAGCTCGGACACGACCCACTCGCACATCGCGGCGATCTCGGCGTCCGAGTCGTTCCTGCCCGGGATGAGCAGCGTGGTGATCTCCAGCCAGGTGTCGGTGGTGGCGAGGTGGCGCAGGGTGTCCTTGACCACCTCGAGCTCCGCCCCCGTGACGGTGCGGTAGAACTCCTCGGTGAAGCCCTTGAGGTCGACGTTGACGGCGTCCATGGCGGCGAAGAACTCCGGCCGCGGCTCGGCCTCGATGTACCCCGCCGTCACGGCGACGGTCCGGACCCCCCGCTCGTGACACGCCGCGGCCACGTCGATCGCGTATTCGGCGAAGATCACCGGGTCGTTGTACGTGAACGCCACCGACGTCGCCCCCGCCCCGACGGCCGTGTCGGCGATCGCCCCCGGACTCGCCGCGTCGGCGAGGGTGTCGGTCTCGCGCGATTTGGAGATGTCCCAGTTCTGGCAGAACTTGCAGCCCAGGTTGCAGCCGGCGGTGCCGAAGCTCAACACGGAGGTGCCGGGGAGGAAGTGGTTGAGCGGCTTCTTCTCGATGGGGTCCACGCAGAACCCGGAGCTGCGTCCGTAGGTGTCGAGGATCAGCTGCCCGCCGGTGTTCATGCGGACGAAGCAGAACCCCCGCTGCCCCTCGTTCATCCGGCAGTGCCGCGGGCACAGGTTGCACTGCACCCGGCCGTCGTCGATCGTGTCCCACCATCGACCCACGTACGGGCGTGTGGCGGCGCGTGGCGATGTCATGTCCGGTCCTCCCCCCACTTGTCGACGACGAAGCGTCGCAGACTCCAGCTGTCGTCCCAGTCCAGGTGGTCGAGCCCGGCCTTGCGCCGGAGCGCCGCCATGAAGTCGGTGGCCTCGGGCAGCGGATCCCACATCTGCGGCAGGAACACCCCGCTCCGCCCGCGGCCGGAGAGCACCACGCCGTCGACCCCCGGGCGCAGCGCCCGCGTGGCCGCCTCCAGCCCGTCGGCCGCCACCGGTTCCGTCGCCGAGAGCACCGAGACCTCCACGTGGAGGTCGGGCAGCTCGCCCGGCGTGACGGGCTCGAAGCGGTGATCGCGGGTGGCGGCCGCGAGGGCGTTGCCGGCGACGTCCGCCCCGAGCCCCCGGTAGGGCTCGATGGTCCCGACGCAGCCGCGGAGCCGCCCCGCCGTGGTGAGCGTGACGAAGGATGCGCCGTCGCGCCGCAGCCAGGGGTGTCCGAGCAGGGCGGGCCAGCCGGGGGAGAGCCCCGGGTCCCGGCCCGCCCCGAGGTGGTGCGCGAGCACGGCCCGGGCGTAGGCGGGCAGCGTCGGTCCGATCGGGTCGTAGCGGACGGCCGGGTAGCCGACCACCCGGGCGGGGTCCCCGCGCGGGGACCGTGCGCTGGTGGAGTGGGCGAGCACGGTCGCGCGCAGCCCGCGGGCGGCGGCGTCGAGCATCAGGCCGTTCCACGGCACCGCCCCGCAGGCGCGGCGGGGAGGCAGGAGCGACCCCGCGCCGGTCACGCGGGACAGGGTGTCGGCGTCGACGCGCCGGGCCTCGGACTCGGAGAGGAAATGGGAGAGGTCGGAGCTGACGATGAGGAGGACGCCGTCCTCGGCGAGGATCGCCGCGACGAGCGCCGCCATGCCCTCCGGCTCGACGTGGCCGGCGACCAGCGGCAGGACGGGGACCCCCGGGGCCACCACCCGGAGAAACGGCAGGTGGACCTCCACGGAGTGCTCGCGGGCGTGGACGGCGGGCGAGGTGACGAGCAACCCCGGGTGCGTGTCCGCCAGGCGGCGGCGCAGCGTGGCGAGCAGGTCGGCGGGAACCTCCACCTCACCGAGCGGGGTGGCGAAGGCCCCCACGCCGGCGTCGGCGACGCCGTCCACCGCCACCCGGTGCGCCGGCCCGACCACGACGATCCGGCGGACGGCACCGGAGCGGACCGCGTCGGCCACGAGCCGGTACCCCGCGGCCGCGACCGGGCCGGAGAACTCGTACCCGGCGTGGGGCAGGACGAGCGCCCGGGGCGGGATCCGCGGGTCGGGCGGGGGTGGGCCGTCGCCGGTGGTGGCGGCTCCGGCGGTGCTGACTCCGGTGGTGGCGCCGGCGGGTGCGGGGTCCGCCAGCAGCCGCTCGACCTCGCGGCGCAGCGCATCGGCGGCCCCCGGGTAGAACGACCCGGCGACGGCGGGCGGGCGAACGGCGACGGTCATGGTGCATCGACCTCCGCCGTCCACGGTAGGCCTATTCCGGGGCGGGCGACAGCGGTCACCCGTCCTCCACGGTCACCTCCGACGCCCGCAACTCCTCACCGCAGCGGTCGCACCGGAGTCGCGGCCGGAGCGGCGCGCCGCAGGCGTGGGTGAGGGAGATCGCCGGCCCCTCCGGCGCCCGGAACCAGCGCTGGCCCCACGCGATCATCAGCGTGATGACGGGGAAGAACGCCTCCGCCCGGGCGGTGAGGACGTACCCCACCCGGTCCTGCCGCTCCGGGTTCTCGACGGCGGTGACCACGCCGGCGTCCTCGAAGCGGCGCAGTCGGTCGGCGAGGACGGCCGGCGGCGCACCGGTCCGGTCGGCGAGCTCGGTGAACCTGCTCCCGCCCATCATCAGCGCCCCGAGCAGGGCGGCCGACCACCGGTCGCCGAGCAGCTCCATGGTGCGGTCGAGGTACGGCGACGGCCGCCGCGCGCCGGTGGACCTGCGACGACCCACGGAGGCGGGGACGCTCCGGGTCCAGTCGCCGCTGGGGCCGAGGGCCGCCGTGACGGCGGCGCGGGTGACTGGTCGGTCGCAGTCGGCGCACGCGGTGACCGGGGAGAACAGCTCCCCGCACCGGCCGTGGCGCATCTCGGGCAGCGCGGCCGTGGGGTCGCGGTCCTTCTCCCACGCCCACATTGCCAGCAGGATCGGCCAGAGGTCGCGACCGCGGCGGGTGAGGACGTACTCGTGGCGGGCTGGCCGGTCGGAGTAGCGGACCCGGTCGAACAACCCGGCCTCGGTGAGCCTGCCCAGCCTGCCGGTGAGGACGGTGTTGGAGATGGGGCCGCGCCCCATCCAGTCCCCGTAGCGGCGGCAGCCGTCCACCGCGTGGCGCAGGATCCACAGGTTCCACTCGTCGCCGAGCAGGCCGAGGGTTACGGCGATGGCGTTGGGGCCGCCCGGCCCGAGCGCCGTGCTCCCGGTCCGGGCTGTCACCGGCCTCGCCGGTAGCGGTGCGCGTCGAGCCGACCCGGATCCGCCTCGAGCAGCCCGCGGTCCCACCCCGCCGGCTCCGCCGCGGCCTCATAGGTCTCCTGGAGGAAACCGAGCACGGTGGCCTCCGGATCCGCGGACCCGGCCGCGACCTCGTACGGCAGCACGAACTCGCCGAGGTCGGCCCGGTACCCGCCCACGCTCACCTCCCGCTCGGCGAAGCCTGGCGGGGTGGGGTAGGCGTAGGAGTAGAACGCGCCCTCGTCACCGCCGCCGGGCCAGAACCCGCAGCTGCTCAGTTCCCGGTCATACGCCTCGACCATCACCCAGTCGGCGCAGTTGGGGGCCCCGCCCGGATGCGCGGGCGCCGGGCGGCCCGAGAAGCGGGTGCACGCCAGGTCCATCGACCCCCAGAAGAAATGCACCGGCGAGACCTTGCCCGCGAAGCGCGCCCGGAACTCGCCCAGGACGCGGTCGGCGCGGACGAGCTGCTGCCAGAACCGGTGGGCCGCGTCGGGGTCGTACTCGCGGCCCGCGGTGTCCCGGGCGAAGGGGACGGCGGGGTCGACCTCGTTGGGGGCGGGCTGGAACGCCGGGCGGTCCACCCCGAGGTCGGCCAGCACCTCGAGGGTCTGCGCGTAGAACCGTGCCACGGACTGCCCCTCCAGGGCGAAGCCGCCGTGGGTACCTTCGGACGAGCGGGCGGACAACCGGTGGGAGACCAGGTCCAGCTCCACGTCCACGATTCCCGCCCGCGACGGGATCGACCCGGTGGTCAGCCCCCGCGCGGTCACGTACAGCGTGGCGTGCCACCAGTGGTTGACCAGCGGCGACTGCGCCATCCGCACCTTGCCGACGATCTGGGTCCACAGGTGCAATGTGTCCCGGGTGGCCGCCCAGTCATCCGTGCGGAGTCGGGGCCAGGGGGTGGTGGTCATGTCGCGCTCCTCGGTCGGAGACCTCGTCCCCTCGTTATACCCGCACGGACCCGCGGCCAGTACCGCCCGACCGGCACCGGAGCCTCGGTCGGTCCGGGCCTCTAGTCGTCCCGCCCCACCACCAGGCTGACCGTGGTGGTGGTGCTGCCGCCGATGTTGAGCATCGCGGCCCGGCGCGCGTCTGCCACCTGGTAGCCCTCGGCGGTGCCGGTCACCTGCTTGTGGCAGTCCACCAGCATGCGCACTCCGGTCGCGCCCACGGGATGCCCGCCGCCGAGCAGCCCGCCGCTCGGGTTGACGGGGATGCGGCCGCCGATCTCGAGCTCTCCCGACTCGATCGCCCGCCAGCTCTCGCCGGGCGGGGTGATGCCGAGGTGGTCGATGGCCATGTACTCGGAGGAGGTGAAGCAGTCGTGGGTCTCCACCAGGTCCACGCCGTCGACGCCCGGGACACCCGCGCGGGCGAACGCGTCCCCGATGGCCTGCGCGACGTGCGGGAACATCAGCGGTGAGCCCTCGCTCCGGCGCAGCTTCTCGTCCAGCGGCAACCCGACGGTGCGGTGCCCCCAGCCGAGGATCCGCGAGGACCGCACCGACCCCGGCCCGCCCCGCGCGCGCAGGAATCGATCGGAGACCAGGACGACCCCGGCGCCGCCGTCCGTGAGGGGCCCGCAGTCCGCCTTGTGCAGCCGGCCCTCGACGACGGGGTTGGCCGCGGCGTCGTCGGTGAACGCCTCCGCCGGGTGCGCCCACGCGCGGGTCTGTGCATTGGGGTTGGCCTTGGCGTTGCGGGTGTTGAGCTCGGCGATGGCCCACAGGTGCCGCGGATCGAGTCCGTGGCGGCGCTCGTACTCGTCCGCGATCCGACTGAACATGTGCGGCCACATGTACGCCGTGTCGGTGCCCTCGTGGCCGAGCCAGGCCGCGCCCTCCATGTAGCGGGAGCCGAGGTCGCCGGGGACGTTCTTCTCGATCTCCACGCCCAGCACGAGCGCGCAGTCGTAGCGACCCGCCTCCAGGTCCGCCATCGCGGCCAGCACGGCCAACGACCCGGACGCGCACGCCCCCTCGTGGCGGGTGGCCGGCACGCCCCACAGGTCGGGCAGCATGGTGGCGGGCATGGCCCCGAGATGCCCCTGACCGGTGTAGACCTGCCCGAAGGCGTTGGCCAGGTGGATCACGCCCACCTCGCCGGGCTCGACGCCGGCGGACTCGAGGGTCCGCTGCGCGACCTCGCCCACCAGATCGGAGACCTCCAGGCCCGCCCGGGCGATGTTGCGGGCGAAGTCCGACTGGTATCCGCCGACGATCCACACGGGGTCGCTCATCGCGGGCCCACCTTCCAGTTGGTCGAGGTGTCGTCGCGGGGCTTGACAGCACCGCCCCACCTAGTCACTCTTCTAGTTGTAGCGTAGATCGTTCGCCCCCAGAAGGAGAACCAGGTATGGACGTCGAGCTCGTCGGGAAACTGCTGTCGACCCTCCCCGAGGACGACGACCACCCCTACCGCTCCGGCCCGTGGCGGCCGCAGGACACCGAGTGGGAGGCCGACGACCTCGAGGTGGTCTCGGGCGAGATCCCCGCCGACCTCGACGGCATCTACCTGCGCAACACCGAGAACCCCCTGCACCCGGCGATCAAGCACTACCACCCGTTCGACGGCGACGGGATGATCCACGTGGTGGGCTTCCGCGACGGCAAGGCCTTCTACCGCAACCGCTTCATCCGCACCGAGGGGCTGCTCGACGAGCAGGAGGCCGGCCGCTCGCTGTGGGCCGGCATGACCGAGATGCCGGACTGGGCGCTGCGCGAGGACGGCTGGGGCGCCCGCGGCCGGATGAAGGACGCCTCGAGCACCGACGTCACGGTCCACCGCGGCCGGGCCCTGACCAGCTTCTGGATGTGCGGCGACCTCTACAGCCTGGACCCGTACAGCGGGCGCACCCTCGGCAAGGAGGACTGGAACGGCGGATTCCCGCGCGACTGGGGCGTCTCGGCCCACCCCAAGGTCGACGAGAACACCGGCGAGCTGCTGTTCTTCAACTACGGCAAGCAGACGCCGTACATGAACTACGGCGTGGTGGACGAGACCGGCAGCGTGGTCCACCGCGCCGAGATCCCCCTGCCCGGCCCGCGCCTGCCGCACGACATGGCGTTCACGGAGAACTACTCGATCCTCAACGACCTGCCCATGTTCTGGGACGCGGAACTGCTCACGCACGACCTGCACGTCCCCCGATTCCACAGGGAGCTCCCCGCCCGCTTCGCCGTCATCCCGCGCCGCGGCACCACGGCCGAGATCCGGTGGTTCGAGGCCGATCCCACCTATGTCCTGCACTTCACCAACGCCTACGAGGAGGGCGAGGAGATCGTCCTCGAGGGCTTCCACCAGGGCTGCCCCGAGCCGCAGGACGACGGCAGCGGCGACATGATGAACCGCATCTTCCGCTACCTGGCCCTGGACAACCTCCAGACCCGTCTGCACCGCTGGCGCTTCAACCTGCGCACCGGCCAGACCCGCGAGGAGCGCCTCACGGACACGATCACCGAGTTCGGGATGATCAACGGCGCACTGGGCGGCCGCGAGCACCGCTACGTCTACGCCGCCACCGGCGTCCCGGGCCGCTTCCTGTTCAACGGCCTGGTCCGGCACGACGTCAAGACCGGCGCCGAGGAGCACTACGCCCTGGGCGAGGGCGTGTACGGCAGCGAGACCTCCATGGCCCCGCGCGTCGGCAGCACCGGAGAGGACGACGGCTACCTGGTGACGCTCACCACCGACATGAACGAGGACGCGTCCTTCGCCCTGGTCTTTGACGCCTCCCGGGTCGCCGACGGCCCGGTCTGCACCCTCCGCCTGCCCGAACGCATCTCCAGCGGCACGCACTCCACGTGGGTCGCGGGCGCCGAGCTGCGCCGCTGGGACACCGCGGACACGGCCGCGCAGGCGGTGGGGCTGTAGGGGCCCGACGGTCGGGGCGCGGTGGCGGACGGTTCTGCCGCGGGCCCCGGGGTCGGCTACGCTCGACTGGTCCTGCGCCCGCGCGGGACGTCCGTGGTACGCGGCGGAAGTCGGTGCGAATCCGACGCTGTCCCGCAACTGTGATCCCGCCTCGCGCGGGCGAGCCAGGTCGGCCGGTGCCGCGGTGCCGTACGAACTGACCTCGGACGAAGGGCGGTTGCGTGCAGCGGCGTCCGCGTCGCGGCCCGAGCCGCCCTCGTCCTCCGAGCCCCGGAGGATGTTGTGCACCACCCACGAGCCCGCTCGCTGGTCGTCGCGGCCCTGACGGCCGTCGCGCTGGTCGCCGCGGCGTGCACCGGTCCCGACGACTCCACCCCGGCCGCCGACGGTCCCCCGCCCGGCGAGCCCCGGGCGATCATCTCGCTCAGCCCCACCACCACCGAGATGCTGTACGCGGTCGGCGCGGGCGAGCAGGTGGTCGCCGTCGACGACCGTTCCGACTTCCCGGCCGGCGCTCCGCGCACCGAGCTGTCGGGGTACACCCCGAACCTCGAGGCGATCCTGGGCTACCAGCCCGACCTGGTGGTGGCCACGGACGACACCGGCGACATCGTGGCCGGGCTCGAACGCTCCGGGGTGGAGGTGCTGCTCCTGCCCGCCGCCGCCACCCTCGACGACACCTACACCCAGCTCGAGCAGGTCGGCGCCGCCACCGGACACGTCGGCGAGGCCGCCGAACTGGTGTCGCGGATGCGGGTGGAGATCGATCAGATCGTCGCCTCGGTCCCGGCGCGACAGACCCCGCTGACCTACTTCCACGAGCTCGACGACACCCTCTACACCGTCACCGACGACACCTACATCGGCGAGATCTACTCCCTGCTGGGGATGACCTCCATCGCCACCGGGGGCAACGGCTACCCGCAACTGTCGGAGGAGCTCATCCTCGAGGCCGACCCGGACCTGGTCCTGCTCGCCGACGGTCAGTGCTGCGGGATCACCCCGGAGCTTGTGGCCGAGCGGCCCGGCTGGGGCGAGCTCACCGCGGTCCGGGAGGACCGCGTCGTGGTGGTCGACGAGGACGTCGCCAGCCGATGGGGCCCCCGCGTGGTGGACTTCATGCGCGAGGTGGCCGGGATCGTCAACCGGATCCCGTCCGGCCAGCCCGCGTCGTGACCCGCCCGTCGCCCCGCCCCGCCCTGGTGTTGGGCGGGGCGACGCTGCTCTTCCTCGCGGCGCTGCTCGCGGGCACCCTGGTCGGCCCGGCCGGCCTCACCCCGCGCGGCGTCCTGCTGGACCTGCTCGACCAGCTGCCGGTGGTGGCCGTCGACTCGGGGCTCACGCCCCGCCAGCAGGTGATCCTGTGGGAGATCCGGATCCCGCGGGTGGTGCTCGGCGGGATCGTCGGCGCGATGCTGGCGCTCGCCGGCGCCACCTACCAGGGCGTGTTCCGCAACCCGCTCGCCGATCCGTACCTCCTGGGCGTGTCCAGCGGCGCCGGGCTGGGCGCGACGCTGGCGATCGTCGCGGGCGGGGCCATGGGCTCCGGCCTCGTGCCGCCCGCGGCCTTCGCCGGCGGCATGATCGCGGTGATGGCCACCTACGCGCTCGGTCAGAGCGTCGGCGGCGGACGCGCGGAGGTCGTCATCATCCTCGCCGGCGTCGCCGTCGCCGCGTTCGCCAGCGCGATCCAGACCTTCTTCATGCAACGTCACGACGAGACCCTGCGTCAGGTGTACTCGTGGATGCTCGGCCGGCTCACGACCAGCGGCTGGTCGGAGGTGTGGACCGTGCTCCCGTACGTCGTGGTGTCGGTCGGGGTGATCGCGCTGTTCCGCCGGACCCTCGACGTGATGGCCGTCGGCGACCTCGAGGCCTCCACCCTGGGCGTCGCGCCGGCCCGGGTGCGGCTGGTCCTCATCAGCGCGGCCACGCTCGGCACCGCCGCGGTCGTCTCCGTGAGCGGCCTGATCGGGTTCGTCGGCATCGTGATCCCCCACGCCGTCCGGCTGGTGATCGGCCCCGGCCACCGGCTGCTCCTGCCGCTGTCGCTGCTGGTGGGCGCCACGTTCCTCATCCTCGCGGACATCGTCGCCCGGACCGCCATGAGCCCGGCCGAGCTGCCCATCGGCGTCGTCACCGCCGCGATCGGCGCCCCGTTCTTCCTGTTCGTCCTCCGCCGGAGCCGGGGCCACATATGACGGTCGCCCTGTCCTGCCGCGGCCTCCGCGTCTCCCGCGACCGGTCCCCGGTCCTCCACGGGATCGACCTCACCGTCCCCACCGGGGCCTGGATCTCGCTCGTCGGCCCCAACGGCTCGGGCAAGACCACCCTGCTCCACGCCCTCGCGGGCCTCATCCCCTCCGCCGGCCACGTCGAGATCGGTGGGTTGTCCCCCCGCCGGGCGGGCCGGCGGAAGATCGCCCGGACCGTGGCGATGATGCCGCAGCGCCCGATCGTCCCCGAGGGCGTGACCGCGCGGGAGCTGATCCGCCTGGGCCGCACCCCGCACATCCCCCGGTTCGGCACGGAGTCACCCCGCGACGACGAGGTGGTCGAGCACGTGATCGACCGACTCGGCCTGCGCGATCTCGCCTCCCGCACCGCCACCACCCTGTCCGGCGGCGAGCTCCAGCGTGTCGTGCTCGGTCGCTCGCTGGCGCAGGAGCCGCGGGTGTTGCTCCTGGACGAGCCGACGAGCGCCCTCGACATCGGGCACCAGCAGCAGGTGCTGGACCTGGTCGACTCGATGCGCCGGGAGACCGGGCTCACCGTGGTGGCCGCCATGCACGACCTCACCTCGGCCGCGCACTACGGCGAGCGGCTGGTGCTGCTCGACCGCGGGAGGCTGATCGCCGACGGGACGCCCGGGGAGGTGCTCACCGTCGAGCGCGTGGCCCGGGTGTACGGGGCCCGCGTCGAGGTCCTGGGTCGCCGCGACGGCCCAGCGGTCCTGCCGCTGCGGGAGCCGGGGGCGGGGACCTGATGGAGGTCGTCCTCCTGGGGACCGGCGCCGCCGACGGGTGGCCCAACCCGTTCTGCCGGTGCGCGTCGTGCGAGGACGCACGCCGGTGCGGCGTGCTGCGGGGCCAGACCTCCGCGCTGGTCGACGACGAGCTGCTGATCGACTGCGGACCGGAGGCGCCGGGGGCCGCGTCGCGTCTCGGGCGGACGCTGGCGGGGGTCGGACATCTGCTCATCACGCACGCCCACTCCGACCACCTGGGCCCCCAGGCGCTGCTCTCCCGCTCCTGGGTCCCCGGGGTCGGCCGGCTCGAGGTGGTCGGCCCGGCCGACGCCCTCGACCTGTGCCGACCCTGGGTCGGCCCCGGGGACCCCGTGCGCTTCACCCCCGTCACCGCCGGGGACCGCATCGCGGTCGGCGCCTACGACGTGCGCGTCCTGCCCGCGTGGCACCGGGTGTTCAGTGACGGGGACGCGGTGCTCTACGACGTGACCGGCCCCGACGGCGCGCGCATCCTCTGGGCGACCGACACCGGGCCGTGGCCCGACGACTGGTTCGACGCCGTCCGCGGCGCCGGGTTCGACGCCGTCTTCCTCGAGGAGACCCTCGGCGACCGCGAGGACGTCTCGCAGGCGCACCTCGGGCTGGCCCGGTTCGGCCGCATGCTCGCGTCGCTCCGGCTGGCCGGGGCGGTCGACCACCACACCGACGTGGTGGCCGTGCACCTGGGCCACCACAACCCCCCTCTCGACAGGCTGGCGGCGCGCCTGGCCGAGCACGGCGCCCGGGCGGGACTCGACGGCGAGGTCGTCGCCTCCGGTCCGACGTCGCCCTGACCCGCGCCCGCTCGCGAGGGGGATGTCGGACCCCCGCCCTACCCTGCGGGTGAGCTCGATCGGGGACCGATCGAGGACAGGAGGCGCACGCCGTGACCACACCGAACGTCCCGTCGGCGGCCGAGAGGGCCCGGGCCGAGGCGGCGCGCGCACAGGCGGACGCCGGCGTCGCGCTGGCCCATTTCGAGGCGCTCACCCGGGTCCGCGACGCCGACCGCACGCGGGTCTGCCTCCTGCCGCTGGGCACGGATCCGGCGACCGCCGCTGCCCCGAGGTGGGCCGAGGACCGGGCCGTCGACTTGGTCGCCGCCGGGTCGGCCGCGCAACCGCTGACCCCGGCTCGCGCCGAGGAGGAACGGCGGCGGCTCCTCTGGTCGGCGGTCGCCAGGATCATCGGCGCGGTCCTCGCCGCCGCCGTCGCGATCGGCGTCGCGGTCGCGATGATCTCCGGAATGGCGGGCTGACCCCGTGGGGTCCAGGGGAGGCGTCGGCTGCGTCGGCGCGGTGGGCCTGCTCATCGTGGTCTCGATGATCATCAGCCTCATCGTGTTCCTGGTCGGTGTGGCCGCGGTGGTGGCCGGCCTCGGGGCGGCCGGGTGGCTGCTCTCCTCCGCGGTGGCCGATCTGCGTCGACGCGCCCGCCTCACCCAGGGCACCGAGCCGCTGCAGGCCTCCGGGACCCGCGCCCAGCGGATCGCCGCGGGCTCGCACTCCGCCGCGCAGGAGGCCCTCGCCTCCTCCCTCGCCGCGTGGCGGTACCTGTCCGTCACCCGGGCGATCGGGACGCCGCTGCAGGAGTCCTTCGACCGTCTCGAACGCCGGGCGGTCCACGACGTCGCGTTCCAGGACCTCCTCCTGCGGGCGGAGACCGAGCACGCCCGATCGGTCATCGACCGGCCCGTCACGGTCGCCGACCTCACCCGGCAGACCGTCGACCTGGACCGGCTGAACTCCGAGCTGCGCCGGTCGGTTCACCGGATGGTCGCCGACGAGACGGGGCGCTGAGCCGCGCGACCCGGGGGCGCGGGGGTTCGGGGGTTCGCAGGGCCGTTCGTCGCCGATCGTAGATACCCCCTGGGGCATCTTGTGGATACCCCCAGGGGTATGTATTCTCGTGGCATACCCACCGCCGGGAACCCCGATCCACAAGGAGAGCCCCATGCTTCTCGAACGCATCTACGACGAGGACCTGGCCCAGGCCGGATACTTCATCGGCTGTCAGGCCAAGGGCGAGGCCGTGGTCGTCGACGCCCGCCGCGACGTCCGCCAGTACCTCGACCTCGCGGCGAAGCACGGCATGACCATCACCGCCGTGACCGAGACCCACATCCACGCCGACTACCTGTCGGGCACCCGCGAACTGGCCGAGGCCACGGGCGCGCGCATCTACGTCTCCGGCGAGGGCGGCGCGGACTGGCAGTACGGCTTCGAGGCCGAGCGCCTGCATCACGGTGACCGGCTCGCGCTGGGGAACATCACCGTCGAGGCCGTGCACACCCCGGGCCACACCCCCGAGCACCTGTCCTTCCTGATCACCGACGGGGCGTTCGCCGATGCCCCCGGGTACATGCTCACCGGCGACTTCGTCTTCTCCGGCGACCTCGGCCGACCGGACCTGCTCGACGAGGCCGCGGGCGGGGTCGACACCCGCTTCGGCGGTGCCAAGCAGATCTTCCAGAGCCTGAAGAAGTCCTTCCTCACCCTGCCGGACCACGTCCAGGTCTTCCCCGGCCACGGTTCCGGCAGCGCCTGCGGCAAGGCCCTGGGCGCCCTCCCGTCCACCAGCGTCGGCTACGAGCGTCGCTTCGCCTGGTGGGCCGGCTACCTCGAGCGCGACGACGAGCAGGGCTTCGTCGACGAGCTGCTCGACGGCCAGCCGGACGCCCACGCGTACTTCGGACGGATGAAGCGCCAGAACAAGGAGGGCCCGGCCGTCCTCGGACCGCTGGCCCCGCTGCACCGGTACGAGTCGGCCGAGCTCGCCGCCGCGCTCGAGGCCGACCGGGTCGTCGTCGTCGACACCCGCGGCCAGGACGAGGTCCACGCCGGCACCGTCGCCGGGTCGCTCAACGTGCCCGGCGTCGCCAAGGCCGCGTCCTTCGGCGCCTGGGTCTACGACCCCGAGCGCGAGACCACACCCCTGGTGGTCCTCGCCGAGGACTCCGAGGTCGCCGATCAGTTCCGCGACCACCTGCTCCGGGTGGGCATCGACACGGTCACCGGCTACACCACGAGCCTCGACGGGTTGCCCATGACGACCCCCGAGATGATCGGCCCCGACGAGCTCGGGTCGTTCGAGGCCTCCATGGTCCTGGACGTGCGGAACAAGACCGAGCACGCCGACGGCCACATCCCGGGCTCCGAGCAGCTCAGTGGCGGCCGGGTCCTCTGGAACCTCGACCGCCTCCCGACCGACGGCCCGATCGTGACGTACTGCCAGAGCGGCGTCCGCAACTCGGTCGCGGCCAGCGCCCTGCGTCGCGCCGGCTACCGGGTCGTGGAGCTCGAGGGCAGCTACGCCGCGTGGTCCGAGCGCAACCTCGCGACGGTCTGACCGGGCTCACCCCCAGACCCACCCACCCCGGACCGTCTCCCCGAAGTAACGCCGGCGCCCCCGCCGGAGAAAGGCGCATGCCATGGAGATCACCATGATCATCGTCGTGGCACTGTCCGTCCTGGTCGGCCTGTCCCTGGGCCTGCTCGGCGGGGGCGGTTCCATCCTCGTCGTCCCGCTGCTCACCTACGTGGGCGGCCTCGACCCCAAGGAGGCGATCGCGACCTCCCTGTTCGTCGTCGGCGCCACCTCGCTCGCCAGCCTCGTCGGGCACGCCCGGAAGGGTCGGGTCCAGTGGCGGACGGGGCTGATCTTCGGGGCGGCCGGAATGCTCGGCGCGTTCCTCGGCGGCCTCGCCGGCGGACACATCCCGGGCGCGATCCTCATGATCGCGTTCGCCGCGATGATGATCGCCACCGCGGGCGCGATGATCCGCGGCCGCAAGAACGACGGCGGTGGGGCCGGGTCGCATGACCATCCCCTGTGGCGGATCCTGCTCGACGGCCTGGTCGTGGGAGCCGCGACCGGCCTGGTGGGGGCCGGCGGCGGTTTCCTCGTGGTCCCGGCCCTCGTGCTCCTGGCCGGGTTGCCGATGACCGCCGCGGTGGGCACCTCGCTGCTCGTGATAAGCATGAAGTCCTTCGCCGGGCTGGCCGGATACCTCACCTCGGTGAGCCTGGACTGGCCGCTGGTCGCCGCCGTCACCGCCGCCGCGATCGCCGGCTCCTTCATCGGCGTCCGGCTCACCTCCGTGGTGCCGGAGCAGGCGCTGCGCAAGGGCTTCGGCTACTTCGTCCTGCTCATGGGCGCCTTCGTCCTCTCCCAGGAACTGCCCTTCCCCGCCGGGCCGATCATCCTCGGGGCGGTCGGGGTGGTCGTCCTCGCGGCGGTGGGCTGCCTGCTCGTCGCCGGGGACCGGTGCCCGCTCCGCACGTCCGATCGACGCCCCGCCGACGCCACGGACGACACGTCCTCCGGCCCCGACCTCGGGGCCCCCGGCGACCCCTCGCTGGAGCCCGCCCGGACCGGGTCACGACGGTGAGCGCCACCCCGCCCCGGACCGGGACCGAGGTCACCGCCCGACTGGAGAGTGCGCGCGAGCGACTCGACGCCGTGATCGCGGCGGTCGAGGGCCGGGACTCCTGTCGCGCCACGGTCGACCTGCTCGTCGCGGTCTCCCGCGACCTCAACGGCGTCGGCTTCGCGCTCGTCTCGAACGCCATGAGCCAGTGCGCCGTAACCGGGGACGACGCGGCGGGGGACGGGTCCGGCCTCACCGCCGCGGAGCTCGAGAAGCTGCTGCTCTCGCTCGCCTGACCCGCGGCCCCCCGGCCGGTGGGGCCCCTGACTGTTAGGCTTGCCTAAGTCAGTTGAGTCCACCCCCGCACCGAGGACGGCGCCATGCCCCCAGATCGCACCCGACCCGCACCGGTCACCCTCACCGTCCTCCGGACCGAGACCGTGGGCGCGCACCTCGAGCGCGTGGTCCTCGGCGGCGCCGGGTTCGACTCCTTCCTCCCCCGCGAGGAGACCGACAGCTACGTCAAGCTCGAGCTGCCGTCCGAGGACGGCCCGGTGGTGCGGACCTACACCGTGCGCCGGGTCGATCCGGCGGCCCAGGAGCTGTGGATCGACTTCGTCGTCCACGGCGACGAGGGCGTGGCGGGCCCGTGGGCGCGCTCGGTCGCACCGGGGACCGAGGTCACCGTCCGCGGACCGGGAGGGGGCTACCGGCCCGACCCGGGGGCCGACTTCCACCTGCTCGCCGGGGACGAGACGGCCGTGCCCGCGATCGCCGTCGCGCTGGAGTCGCTGCCGGCCGACGCCGTCGGCGCGGCGTTCCTCGAGGTGGGAGTCGACGACGACGAGCTGGAGCTGACCGCCCCGGTGGGGGTGCCCGTCACGTGGGTACGCCGGGGCACGCCCACCACGGACGCCGGCGCCGGACTGGTCGACGGCGACGCCCCGCTGGTCGCGGCGGTGCGGGGGATGCCGTGGCCGGGCGGGGACGTGCAGGTGTTCGTCCACGGCGAGGCGGAGACCGTGATGAAGCACCTGCGGCCGTACCTCCGGCGCGAGCGCGGGGTGCCGTCCGACCGCGCCTCCATCTCCGGGTACTGGCGCCGTGGCCGCACCGAGGAGGGTTTCCGCACCTGGAAACGCGAACTCGCGGACTCGGAACCGGATCCACCGCCCGGCAGGTGAGTCACGGGTCACCGTGTCGGAAAGACCTAGTACCCTCATGTGCCAGCACCGTTCACCGCATCCGGCCCCTCACGTTCACCCGTGACCGTAGACAAGGCATGGCACATGGCATTCTCCCGCGCGACGTTCATCACCGGACTGGTGGCCACCTCGGCGCTCGTCCTCGCAGGCTGCTCCGGCGCCGACGACTCGACCGGCGGCGGTGACGAGCCCTACCGGATCGGCATCAACCAGCTGGTCCAGCACCCGGCGCTCGACTCGGCCACGGCCGGGTTCAAGGCCGCCTTCGACGAGGCCGGTGTCGAGGTCGAGTTCGACGAGCAGAACGCCAACGGCGAGCAGGCCACCGCCCTGACCATCGCCCAGCAGTTCGCGGCCGACGACCTCGACCTCGCGCTGGCCGTGGCCACCCCGGCCGCCCAGGCCATGGCGCAGAACATCACCACCATCCCGCTGTTGTTCACCGCGGTCACCGACCCGGTCTCGGCCGAGCTCGTGGACTCGATGGAGGCGCCCGGCGCCAACGTGACCGGCACGTCCGACGCCGCGCCGATCGACGAGCAGCTCGAGCTGCTCAAGCAGATCGTCCCGGACGCCAAGCGGATCGGGATCGTCTACGCCTCCGGCGAGGTCAACTCCCAGGTGCAGGTGGACCAGGCCGAGGAGGCCGCCGGCCCGCTGGGCCTGGAGATCGAGACCCAGACCGTCACCACCGTGAACGAGATCCAGCAGGCCGTCGAGGCCCTCGGTGACGTCGACGCCATCTACGTCCCCACGGACAACATGATCGTCTCCGGCATCGCCTCGCTGGTGCAGGTGGCCGAGGACAAGCAGATCCCGGTGATCGCGGCGGAGGAGGGCACCGTCGAGGGTGGAGCCGTGGCCACCCTCGGCATCGACTACGAGGAGCTGGGCCGCCAGACCGGCGAGATGGCGCTGCGCATCCTGCGTGACGGCGAGGACCCGGCCACCATGCCGGTCGAGACCGCGACCGAGTTCACCTACGTGGTCAACGAGGCCGCCGCCGAGCGCCAGGGCGTCACCATCCCCCAGGACATCCTCGCCAAGGCCGACCGCAAGTGATCGGCGCCGTCGAGGTAGGCCTCATCTACGGGGTCATGGCGCTGGGGGTCTACCTGACCTTCCGCGTGCTCAACTTCCCCGACCTCACCGTCGACGGCAGCTTCACCACCGGGGCCGCCACCGCGGCCGTAGCCATCATCGCCGGCTGGAACCCGGTGCTCGCGACCCTCGCGGGTTTCGTCACCGGGTTCCTGGCAGGCACGGTCACCGGGCTCCTGCACACCAAGGGCAAGATCGACGGCCTCCTGGCCGGCATCCTCACCATGATCGCCCTGTGGTCCATTAACCTGCGCATCATGGACGGCGCGAACGTCCCACTGCTGCGCCGGGACACCGCCTTCACCCCGCTGCGCGACGCCGGCATCCTCGGCACCTGGGGAGGCGTCGCCGTCCTCGCCCTGGCCGTGGTCCTCCTGGGCCTCGTCGTGGTGTGGTTCCTCACCACCGACCTCGGCCTGTCCATCCGCGCGACGGGCGACAACGGCCCCATGATCTCCTCCTTCGGCGTCTCCACCGACTTCACCAAGACCCTCACCCTGGCGCTGTCCAACGGGTTCGTGGGGATGTGCGGGGCGCTCATCGCCCAGTACCAGGGCTTCGCCGACATCTCGATGGGCATCGGCCTCATCCTGGTGGGCCTGGCGTCGGTGATCCTGGGGCAGGCGATCCTCGGGCAGCGCAGGCTGCTGCTCGCCGTGTTCGCCGTGATCGTGGGCGCGGTGCTGTACCGCCTCATCATCTTCGCCGCGCTCCGCGTGGGCCTGGACCCCAACGACATGAAGGCCATCACGGCCCTCCTCGTGGTGATCGCCCTGCTCGTGCCCCGGTGGAAAGCCGTGGGCGGGCGTGTCGGGCGGAGATCGACCGCGACGAGTGTCGCCGCGACCAGCGCCAAGGAGGCGTGACGATGCTGACCGTGACCGATGTGTCCAAGACCTTCTTCCCGGGCACCGTCAACGAGCGCACGGCCCTGGACCGGCTCAACCTGACGATGGCCGAGGGCGACTTCGTCACCGTGATCGGCTCCAACGGCGCCGGGAAGTCGACGCTGCTCAACGCCGTATCCGGCCGGTTGATCGCCGACAGCGGCAGCATCGAGATCGACGGCAGGAACGTCAACCGCATGCCCGACTACCGGCGCGCGAAGTACGTGGGCCGCGTGTTCCAAGACCCGCTCGCCGGGACCGCGCCCAACCTCACCATCGAGGAGAACCTCTCGCTGGCGTTCCTGCGCGGCAAGCGGCGCGGGCTCGGCCCGGGGCTGAGCAAGAAGCGTCGGGGCACGTTCGTCGAGCAGCTGGCGATGCTCGAGCTGGGGCTCGAGGACCGGCTCACCGCCAAGGTCGGGTTGCTGTCCGGCGGTCAGCGGCAGGCGCTCTCTCTGCTCATGGCCGGGTTCACCCAGCCGCGGATCATGCTGCTCGACGAGCACACCGCGGCCCTGGACCCGCAGCGGGCCGAGCTGGTCACCACCATCACCGAGCGGATCGTCCACGAGGGCGGGCTCACCACTCTCATGGTCACCCACAACATGGAGCAGGCCATCCGCCTGGGCAACCGGCTGATCATGATGCACGAGGGTCGGATCGTCTACGAGGCGGACGACCAGAAGAAGGCCTCGCTCACCGTGCAGGACCTGCTCAAGGAGTTCGCCAACATCAAGGGCGCCACCCTGTCCGACAAGGCCTTCCTGGGCTGAGCTTTCCTGGGCCGGGCCTTCCTGGGCTGGGCCCCGCCGATCACCCGAGCGGCGGGCCGCCGTCCGCGGCCTTCCATTCGTCGCCGCGGCGGCGGACCAGGCCGCGCCGCTCGAACTCGGCGAACCAGCCGGGGGCCGGCCACTCGCCCCAGCGCTGCGCATAGTGGGCGCCGTTGCGCAGCAGGTCCCCGAGGTGGTCCACCGGTGGATCGGACACCGGATGCCAGCGGTGGTAGGCGTGCGCGCCCGCCACCAAGACCACCGGGACCCGCCTGAAGAGCAGGCGACGACCGAAGTCGGTGTCCTCCGCGCCGTAGCCGGTGAACGCCTCGTCGAACCCGCCGAAGTCCGCGCGGATCCGCCTCCACAGGCGCGCGCGGAGCGCGAAGGACAGGGACCAGAACATCCCGAACTCGTCCGGCTCGAGCCGGCGAAGGCCGCTGGTCGGGAACGGACGCGCGGGGTGCGGGTCGGTGAGGGCGGCCAGCTCGGCCGGATCGGGCGCCCCGGCCGCTTCCGGCAGGTAGGTCACCGGGCCGAGCCCCACCGCGTCGGCGGGCACCTCGGCGTACCGGCGGGCCAGGCCCGGACCGGGCATGCAGTCCACGTCGAGGAAGATGATCAGCTCGGCGCCCAGGTCCACGGCGCGGTCGCCGCCGACATTGCGGCAGCGCGCCACCGGCAGGTCGGGGCCGGCGGCGACCCTCACCGGGACCGCCCCGTCCGCGGCGAGCTCGTCGGCCAGGCCCGCGCTGCCGGGCCGCTCGGGCAGCACCACCACGTGCCGGGCGGCGGGCAGGTGGGCGGCCAGGGCCCGGCGCTGCGAGCGCAGGTGCTCCGCGCGAGCCGGGGTGCACACCGTCACCACGGCGGTCTCCGGCGCCGCGGCCCACCGCGTCATCGGATCCCCCCGAGCACCGCCGCGAGACGCTCGGCCGCGCCGTCGACCTCCCACGCCCGTCGCAGGCCAGAGCCATCCCCCGGGGTCGACCGTGATCGCTCGAGGGTCCGGCGCACCGCGCGGACCGCCTCGGCGACCGGGGCGTCGCGATCGACCACCGCGCCGAGGCCCAGCCTGTCGAGCTGGGCGGCCGTGGCGTCCTGTTCGGCGAAGGGCCGCTCCTCGGGGACCGCCACCACGTGGGCGTCGGCGGCGGCGAGGTCGGCCACCGACCCCTGCCCGGCCGCGCTGATCACCACGTCGGCGCTGCACAGCTCCTGCCACGGGTCGGCCACCCAGCGGCCACCGTGCCCGCCGAGCCCGACCCACTCCAACTCGGTGAGCTCGTCCCGGACGGCGTCCCACCGCCGGTCGCGGCCGTCGCCGCCGCTGCCCCGCAGGTGCAGGACGCGGGGGCGCCCGGCCCCCCTCGGGGCCGGTTCCGGGTCGCGCCCGGCGAACCGGGAGACCCCGCCCACCGGGACGAGCGGCCCGGTCGCCCCGGCGGGCACCGGGGCCCCGACCGACCGTGGCCAGCAGGCGACCAGCGCCGAGCACACGCCGTGGGCCAGGGCGTGTGGCGCGTCGTCGCGGACGCCCGGCAGGACGGTGGTCACGACCGGGGTGCCGGTCAGGCGGGCTGCCAGCGTGACCTCCACCGAGACGTCGGTCCACAGCACCGAGGGCTGGTGGCGGTCGATCCATCCGGCCAGCATCGCCATCCGGCGTCGCAGCCCCGGCTGCCCGAGGGGCGCCCAGTGCAGCCGACCGCCGGCGGTCGGCTCGGCGGTCCGTGCGGCGGCCGGGGCGGGCGTATCGGACACCGCGCCCGGTCCGTCGTGGTCCATCGGCAGCGGCAGGATGGTGATCCGCTCGGGGTCGGGGTTGGTCCCGTCCGCGACGGTGGCGGAGGTGAGGATGGTGACCTCGCGGTCCAGGGCCGCCGCCACCGCGAACGCCCGGAGGAGGTGGCCGCTGCCGTGGTGGTGGGCGTAGACCCCGATCACGACGCGGCGCCCACCAGCAGGTCCCGCAGGTGCCCCTCCAGACGGTCGATGCGGGCCTCGTGCGAGAACGCCGCGGCGGCCGCCCGGGCGGTGGCCACCCGGTCGAGGGTCAGGGCCGCGGGGATCGCCGCCGCCAGCGCCGGCACCGGGTCCCGCCCCGCCTCCACCAGGATCACGCCCGGTTGGCCGCTGAGGATCTCCCGGATCCCGCCGCGGGCCAGGGCCACCACCGGCGTCCCGCAGGCCAGCGCCTCGACGGCGGTCAGCCCGAACGGCTCCTCCCAACAGGGGGTCACCAGCGCCACCGACGCCCCGGCGACCAGCGGGACCAGCGCGTCCCGGCCGAGCGCGCCGTGGAACCGCACCGCGTCGCCGGCGTCCCGCAACCGCGGGGCCACGACCGTGCTCATGTAGTCCGGGTCGCCGATCCGCCCCGCGAGGTCGAGGGTCAGGCCGGCGGCGAGGGCGGCGTCGATCGCCAGGTGCGGCGCCTTCTCGGGGACGATCCGCCCGCACCACACCGCGCGCGGCGGCCTCTCGGGCAGTGGCCGGGGCCGCCAGATCCGTGTCTCGACCCCGTTGAGCACGACGTCCGCCCCCTGCGGGATCCGCCACGACCCCAGCACCGATCTGCTGACCGCCATGACCCGGCCCGCGGCCGCGCCGTGCCGGTCGAGCGCGTCCTGCATCGGGTCGACCCGCGGGCAGTGCATCGTCGTGATCATGACGGCATCCAGGTCGGCCGCCCGCTCCAGCGGCACGTGGCTGAGGCTGTGGTTGAGGACCACGTCGACCCCGGACACCGCCAGGTGGTCCATCACCAGGTGGAACTCGGCGGCGTCGGCCTCGACTCCGCCCGGCGGGTACGAGATGTCCCCCGACCCGGACGCCGCGGCCATGACGGTGAACTCGACGCTACGGACGTGACCGTCGCTGCCCGCGGCGGCGAACAGGCTCACCCGGTGCCCCCGCTCGCGAAGCGCGCGGACCTCCTTGGCCACCACCACCTCGAGCCCGCCGGCGTACGGCTCGCTGATGGGGAACCGCGACGGCGCGATCACGGCGATGTCCAGCGGCTGGTCACGGTAGGCGTCCACGGTCCCCCTCGGTGTCGGTCGTCCGGTCTGCCCGGCTGTCCCGGAGCCTTTCGATGGTGGCCCCCCGAGGGGCCCCCCGCCACCGGAGGGGCTGACCCCCGCTCACCACCCACCCAGGACGCGCTCCAGCCTCACCCCCACGCCCCCGGCCCCCAGCGGCGCGACGCCCACGCTCGACGCGCGGATCGCGACCGGGGCACCGGGGCGTTCGCCCCACACCTGTTCCCGGGCCAGGGCGCGCGAGGTGCGCAGCCGCGCGAGGACGTTCCCCTCGTCGTCGTCCAGGGTGAGGCTCCCCGTGAGGGGGCACAGCCCGCGCAACCGCTCGAGGTCCGCCGCGCCGAGAGTGCAGGGGCGGAGCACGTCCACGAGGACCTCCGGACGACGACGAGGACCCGCCCCCGCCGGCTCCGGTTCCCACCACGGGCCGCGCGCGTCGAGTCTGACCCGGGGATCAGCCGCGCAGAGGTCGGCGATCAGGGCGGCGTCGGGGGTGGCCGGGTCCGCGGTCACGGACAGATCGCCCCAGCGCAGGAGCGTGGCGCAGGTCGCGGCCACGGCGCCTGTGCCGGTGCTGTCGGCGCCGGTGCGGGCGCCGGTGCTGTCGGCGCCGGTGCGGGCGCCGACACTGCCGCCGCCGCCGGATCCCGGCGCGTGGAGGTGCACCGCGACGAGCGGGACGGCGAAGACGCCGCCCGCCGGCCGGGTGAGCGGGCTCGCGACGAGCGGGGCCAGGCGCGCGGACTCGGTGTTCTTCTGCGCGAGGTGGTGCGGATCGTCCACGCCGCGGCCGCCCCAGTCGGGCCCGTCGTGCCAGGCCACGGCCTCGGGAACGTAGCGGAAGCGGCCGCCGGCCTGTTCACAGCGCCACGCCATGTCCCAGTCCTCGCCGCCGTAACCCACGATCCCGGGGTCGAACCCGCCCGCGGCGTCGTAGAGCCGCCGGTGCAGTCCCATGACCGCCGAGATCACCCCGCGCCACAGCCCCACCCGCCACTGCCCGGTGCCGCGGGTGAGGTCGTCGGTCTCGGCGTAGAAGCTCGCGGGCCAGTCGGGGTCGGGCAGGGCCTCGGCGGGGTCCGCCGCGACGCGGTCGCCGGCGCCGTCCGCATCGGAACCGGGGTCGGCGAACCGGCCGTACCGCCGCCGCCCCACCACCAGCAGGTCCGGGTGACCCTCCAGCGCCGCCACCATCGCGGACACGTAGCCGGGCCCCGGGACGGTGTCGCCGTCGAGGAACAGCAGGAGCTCGCCGCGGCCGCTCCCCGCCCCCAGATCCCTCGCGGCGGAGGCCCGGAAGCCGCGGTCGTCCTGGCGCACCACCGTCACCCCGGGCGGGACCTCCGGCGGGGTGGGCGAGCCGTCGTCGGCGACGATCACCCGCGGCGCGTCCGCGAGCCCGGTCTGGCGCCCCAGCGCGGCGAGGATCCGGTCGAGCATCCGCTGGTTCCGGTAGTACGGGATCACCACGTCCACGCTCACGCCCGCCACCCCTCCCACGCCCGAAGGTACGACCGGCCGAGTTCGGCCATCCCCGGCTCCGGCCTCGGGCGCCGGGTGGGGGCGGGGTCGTCGAGCAGTCGCCGCAGGTCACCGGCGAGGTCGCGGCCGTCGGTGAGGAGCAGGGAGCCGGGCCGGCGGCGCTCCATCTCGCGCGTGTAGTCCGAGTCGCTGACGAGCGGGCGACGCCCGGCGGCTGCCCAGGTGTTGAGGGAGCCCGACGCCGACACGTTGCGGAACAGGGCGACGGGCACGGTCACCTCACCCAGGACGCGGGCGAGCTCGTCGTCGTCGATCCTCCCGGTCAGCTCGGCGCGACCCCCGGCCGACCGCACGGATTCCATGGCCTCCCGCACGTAGTCCTCGTGGCCGTCGGCGGGCCTCCCCAACAGTCGTAGAGTCACCGCGCCGTCGCCCGCGGCCGCGAGCTCGGCGACCGCCGCCGCCACGAGGTCGACCGCCTTCCCGGGGTGCAGGAAACCGAACACGCCCACCGATCGCGCGTCGCGGGTCGCGGGCCCGTCGGGGGACTCGGCCCGCGGCAGCTCGGGAACCGGCAGGAGGATCACGGCGTCGACGTCGATCCCGGCCGCCTCGCAGAGCCGGCGCTCGTGCTCGGAGCTCACCACCACCAGGCCCGCGGCCGCCGCGATGCGCCGGTACGCGTCGGTCCGCCGCCGGCACCGCTGTGCGCCCTCGGCCGGCTGCGGGACGTCGTGCAGCGTCACCGCGAGGGGGCGATCCCGCGCGAGCGAGTCGATCAGAGCGGCCGCCTCGTCCGGGGTGGGCCCGAACAGCGGGTCGGTGACGTGCAGGTGCACCGGGACCCCCGGCCGGGCCGCCAGTTCGCGCTCGAGCCCGGACACGTCCGCCACCTCGAGCAGCGGCGTCCCGGCTGCCCGGGCGCAGTCCACGGCGAAGCGCGTCACCCCGTGCTCGGGCGGGCCCAGGGCGATGGTCAGGGGGACGCTCATGTCAGCCCCAGCAGGTCGAGGCGGGCGGCGTGCCGGCGCAGCCCCTCCTCGACCACGCCCGGGGTGGCGGCGTACCAGGCCAGGTGCGCCTCGGTCACCTCGTGCGCCGGGACGGGCGTGCCGTCGACCAGCCACTCGCGCGGGCCGATCGCGGGCAGGCCCAGCGCCCGTTCGACCGCCGGGTCCACGGGGGCCCGGGTGGCGCCGAGCGGTTCGCGGTCCCCGAGCCGGGGCGCCGGGTCGATCAGCCCGGCGGGCAGCTCGGAGAGGATCCGGTCGAAGACCTCCGCCAGGGTGCGGCGGTCCGGGTGGTTGATGGTGTGCCAGCGCGGCACGCCGTCGAGCAGGTCCGAGGCGGGCAGGGTCCCGTGGGCCAGTTCGCGGGCCCGGAGCGCGTCGACCGACTCGCGCGCCGCGGCGCGGGCCTGCTCGCGTGTCGGGGTGGCGCCGAGCACGTCCCGGTCCCCGGTCGCGGCGGCGAGGACCGCGCGCAGGTCGTGGTACGGCGCGATCGGCGGGACCAGTGAGCGGTCGCGCGGCGGGCGGATGAGCACCTGGTACGGGTGGAGCCCGGCGTAGCGCAGGACCGGCACCAGCACGACCGTCGCGGACGGCGGGAGCCGCGCGGCGAGCTGACGGTGCCCGAGCGGCAGGTCCCGGTAGTCGTCCCGGATCGGCTGGATGATCAGCACGTCGGTGCGGGCGAGGTCGGAGTGCAGGCCCGGGAGGTCCTCGGCCGTCATCTCGTACACCGGCCGGACGTCCGTCACCTCGACCCCGTCGGCGCCGCGCAGGAGGTCGCGGTAGACGTCGGCCTGGCAGTTGCCGATCACCATGACGGTCGGGGCCTCGGTGGTGCTCACCGCGCCGAGCGTAGGCAGGCCCCGGGGTCGCGGCAACCGGCCGGCGCGGGTTCGGTGGGGGTTCGGTGCGGGCGGCCGGGCGGGTGGCAGGGTGGCTGTCGTGAACTCCAGCGACGCCCCGGCGGCGATCCGGGTCCGGTCGATCCCCGCCGGCCACGACTACGTCCGCCACGCCGTCGGCTCCGCGCCGGGCATCGTGCTCCTCGACGACCCGCTGGTGGACCCCGCCGATCCGTCCCAGTGGTGGCCGCATCCGGCGCTGGAGGCGGCGGAGCGACCCGAGGTGCTCGACGGCGCCGACCTGGTGCACGTGCACTTCGGCTACGAACACCGCACCCCCGACCAGGTGGCGGGGTTCGTCTCGGCGGTGCGGGGCCGCGCGCTGCCGCTGGTGGTGACCGTGCACGACCTGCGGAATCCACACGAGGCGGACCCCACCGCGCACCTGGCGCGGACCGGACACCTGGCGCGCGGGGCGGACGTGGTCATCACCCTGACCAGCGGCGCGGCGGCGGAGATCCGGCGTCTCTGGGGGGCGGATGCGCGGGTCGTCCCGCATCCCCGGCTCATGGCAGCCGAGGTGACCGAGCCGCACCGACGACGCAGGCTGCAGCGGCTCGGGCGGGGCGGCGTGGGCAGCGGCGGCACGCGCACGGTGGGCGTGGTGCTGGGATCGCTGCGCGCGGGGGTCGCCGCCGAGGATCTCCTGCCAGTCCTCGCCGAGGCCCTCCCGCCCGGCGACCGCCTGGAGGTCATGGTGCGCTCGGACGCCCTGGCCGCCGCGCGCGATCCCGGCCACGACCGGCACCGCGCGGCCCTGGCGCTGGACGGGCTGGCAGCGAACTCGGCGGTGGAGGTCCGCCCCCACGAGCTCCTGACCGACTCCGCGCTCTGCGCCCGGCTGGCTGGGTTCGACGCGCTCGTCCTGCCGCACCGCCACGGCACGCATTCGGGCTGGTTGGAGCTGTGCCGCGACCTGGGTCTGCCGCCGGTGATCCCCCGGGTCGGGTACCTGGTCGAGCAGTGGGGGCGCGGCGCGGGAACCTACGACCCCGCTCACCCCACCGCCGACTCGCTGCGCGGGGCGCTCCGCACCGCCCTCGACGGCCCGCCGGTGCCGCCGCGCCCTCCCGAGGCCGAGGACGCCGCCGTGTCCGCCGCCCACGCCGGGCTCTACCACGCGGCCCTGGCCGCAGTTCGGTAGACACCCCGCCGCATCAGGTAGACAGGAATCGCGTTGGGACCCGCGCGTCGCCTGCACTGCGTCGACCGAATTCCGCGCCGCGTCGACCAAACGGGGCCCGCGCCGCGCCCGAGCCGCGCCCTATACTCGCCGGATGCGCCCGTGGAGCACCCGTCCCGACCGTCGCCCCACCCGCGTCCCGCTGCCCGTCCTGATCGCGCCCGCCGCGGTGTCCACGGCGCTGGCGCTGCGCCCGGTCCGCCGGCCGTTCGCCGTGGCCACCGCGGCGTGGGTGGCGAGCCTGCCCGCACTCGAGCTTCCGCTGCACGTCGGCGCGCTCGCCGCCGCCGCGACCGCCCCGACGCTGACCCGCCGGCCCGCCCGCACCGCCGACCGGGTGGGGGTCGCGATGGCCGCCCTGACCTGGGCGGGGCTGGGGATGGTGGTCTCCCGCCACCTCGCCGCGGCCGACGTCCTCGACCGCGCGCTGCGGGCGGACCTCGGGGACGACGCCGGAGGTACGACGACGACAAGGACCACCCCGCGCCACCGCACTCCCTGGCTGACGGTGCTGGGCCGCCCGTGGCCGCTGCGTCCCCGCACGGTACGGGCCCGCAGAGGCCTGGTCTACGGGCCGGACCCGGCGGCCAACCGGTTCGATCTCTACACCCGCACAGACGGGCGGCGTCCGGGCGGGGGCGACCCGGCCGACCCCGCC
This sequence comes from uncultured Dietzia sp., assembly GCF_937873725.1. GTDB lineage: Bacteria > Actinomycetota > Actinomycetes > Mycobacteriales > Mycobacteriaceae > Dietzia. The sequence goes on along the minus strand of NZ_CALMYY010000077.1, from coordinate 32,042 downwards.
GCGGCCCGGTCCGTCCGCGGCGTGCTGGTGCACATCCACGGCGGCCACTTCCGGGCGGGCGCGCCGAGTCGCGAGTCCCGCGCGATGCTGTTCGACCACGCGGACCGCGGGTGGGCGGCGATCAGCGCCACCTATCACCTGTCCCCCACGCCCGAGTCCGGATTCCCGCAGCACCTGGTGGACATCAAGCGGCTCCTGCACTGGATCCGCAGCGAGGGTCCGTCGCACGGCATCGGGGCGGACGCGCCGATCGTGGTGGCGGGCAGTTCGGCGGGCGCGCACATCGCGATGATGACCGCGCTCACGACGGGGGACCCGCGGTTCCAGCCGGGCTTCGAGCACGCCGACACCGCGATCGCGGGTGCGATCGGACTCTACGGCTACTACGGCCGGCTGGGCAGCGAGACCAGGGACGCGTCGGACCCGGTGCGGCACCCGGCATCCGGGGCGCCGCCGGTGGCCGTCATCCACGGCACGCATGACACCTACACGCCGGTCAGGGGGTCACGGCGGCTCGTGCGGCATCTCCGCGCCGGGTCGCCGAACCCGGTGGTCTACGCGGAACTGCCCGGCGCGCAACACGGGTTCGACGTGGTGCGCTCACCCCGCTACCTCGCCGTGGTCCACGCGGTCGCGCGGTTCACCGACCGGCTGGTCTGAGCCGGGGCCGGAGACTCGGGGGGAGCGCGCGGTCGCGGTGGACCCCGCCTAGCGGCACAATCGGAAAGTCCTTCGTTCCCGAGCCCACCCCGGAGAGTCGCCACATGAGCCGAACCGCCATCGTCCTCGGGTGCGGGGGCACGATCGGCGCGGCGTGGATGATCGCGGCCCTGCATGCCCTCGCCGAGCAGACCGGTCTCGACCCCCGCGACGCCGACGTCCTCCTGGGCACCTCGGCGGGGGCGGAACTGGTGACCATGCTCGCCGGCGGCGTCGGGGTCGACGAGTTGGTGGACATGCAGCGCGGCCGGGTGGGCGACCTGCGGCTTCGCGAGCACATCGCGTCCACCCCTCCCGGGCGGCCGCCGACGCCCCGGCCGCCCCTGCTCAATCCCCGCCTCCTGCGCACGCGTTCCGGGCTGGCCGCGTACGCCGGGATCGCCCCCAGCGGGCGCGGCGACCTGGGGTGGTTGCATCGTCTGGCCGAGGGGTTCGAGGTGGGCGCCTGGCTTCCCCACCCCTCCGCGCGAATGGTCGCCTACGACGTCCTGGCCGGCGAGCGGGTGGTGTTCGGTGCGCCGGGGTCGCCGATCGCCACCGTCAGCGAGGCGCTGCGCGCGTCTTGGTCGACCCCCGGGTGGATGACCCCTGTCCCCATCGGGGACCGCATCTTCGTGGACGGCGGGATGGGCTCCACGGCATCGGTCGACCTGCTCGCACCCGAGGACGCGGATCTGGTCTACGTCCTGGCCCCCATGGCCTCGGAGCCCGGGCTCCGCGTCCCCGGAGCCGGGGGCCGGGTCGAGTACCGGCTGCTCCGAGGCCCGATGTCCCGAGGCCTGGCCTCCGAGGTCGCCGCCGTCCGTGCGCGCGGGACCACCGTCGTCCCGATCCTGCCCACGGCCACCGATCTCGCGGGTCTGGGCGCGTACTTCATGAGCAGGTCCCGACGGGTGGCGGCGTTCGAGTCCTCCATGACGACCGCCCCGGGCACGGTCCGGGCCGCGTTGTCCGCGGCCGGTCAGGTCGCGTGAACCCGATCCGGCAGGGGGTCAGCGGGCTGCTCGCCTGGTGACCGGCCGGGTCCCGTCCCCGAGGTCCGGGGCGGGCAGGCGACGACCCGGGTCCGCGAGACCCACGAGGTGCCCGTCCACGCCCAGCCGTCGCATGGCCTCGAGGATCATCCGGCGGGCGCTGGAATTGACCGAGCTCACGCGGCTCAGATCGAGCGTGACCTCACCCGGCCCCGGCGGGATCTCGGCCAGGCGCCGCAGCACCTGCTCGGCGCTCGCGAAGGTCATCGGCCCCTGGAGCCGGAAGGTGCGCCGACCGGTGATCTCGTCGAACCGCACCGAGCGGACCGCCTCGACGTCGGTCATGGTGGTGTTCATCAGGTGCAACTCCAGGTCGTGCGAGAGCCGCTCGAAGGTGCGCACCCCCTCGACGCTGTGGCCGTGTTCGTCGAGTCGCGGGGAGAAGACCCCGAGCCCGACCTGCCCGGGCAGCGCTCCAAAGATCCCACCGGACACCCCGCTCTTGGCCGGGATCCCGACGGTGGACATCCAGTCGCCGGCCGCGTCGTACATCCCGCAGGTCGCCATGACGGCCAGCACCTGGCGGGCCACGGGCGCCGAGACCACGCGTTCGCGGGTGACGGGGTTGACCCCGCCCGTGGCCAGGGTCACGGCCATCACCGCGAGGTCGCGCACCGTCACCCGGTAGGCGCACTGGCGGGTGTAGCCACGGACAGCCTCGTCGGGATCGTCCTCGATGATCCCGCCGGCCCGCACGAGGTTGGCCATGGCCCGGTTGCGGAACGCGGTCCGCAGCTCGGAGTCCAGGACGGCGGTGTCCACCTCGAGGCGACGACCGGCGAACGCGGCCAGCCCGTCCGCCAGCGCCCGGTCGCGCTCGGCCTCGGACGCCCCGACAGGCCCGACCATCGTGTGCGTGGTGATCGCACCGATGTTGATCATCGGGTTCCGGGGTCGGCCGCTGATCCTCTCCAGGGAGATCTGGTTGAACGCGTCCCCCGACGGCTCCACCGCCACCTTCTCCAGGACCCCCTCGATCCCCCGGTCGCGCAACGCGAGCGCGTAGGCGAACGGCTTGCTCATGGACTGGATGGTGAACTCGGCCTCCGCGTCGCCGGCGGTGTAGACGACGCCGTCCATGGTGCACGCGGCCACGGCGAAGCGATCCGGGTCCACGGCCGCGAGCTCGGGGATGTAGTCGGCGAGGTGGCCGTCCTGCCCGGTCGAGCACAGGTCGCGGATCTCGAGCAGGTAGTCGGGGACGGGGGTCTTCACGTCCCCAGGGTGTCACGGGAGGCGGTCAGGCCTCGTCGTGCCTCGTGAGGTCGCCGGTCGCGGGCCCCTCGAGGAGCTCGCCGCACGCCGAGAACCGCGACCCGTGCCACGGGCAGTCCCACGACCTCTCGGCCTCGTTCCAGGCCAGGGCGGCTCCCATGTGGGGGCACAGCAGCCCGACGCGGCAGGTCTCGCCGTCGTCACCCGTCGCCTCCCCGATCGGGCGGAGGGTCGGCCGCGGCTTCCGGACGGCCGCCTGCGCCGCGGTCGCCGCCAGCTGGGCCGGGAGGTCCGCATACAGCGAGACCGACGTGCGCAGCACGCCGGTGAGCGTGGGCTTGCCGAAGGACACTCGCGGCTGCCGGCCCTCGAGCCGGTCGACCATGATCCCCGCCGCCGCCGGCGCGCCCGTGAGCCCCCACTTGCTGTACCCCCCCGCGAAGTGGACCCGGCCGCGGCCCCACGGCATCGGCCCGGACCTGGGCAGCAGCGTCACCGGGTGGAAGTCCTGCGCCGACCAGCCGTGGGTGAACTCGGCGCCCGGGAAGTACTTCTCCGCGTACTCCCGCAGCGAGTCGATCCTGGACGCGGTTCCTCTCGCGGTGCCCGTGCGGTGGCCGTTTCCGCCCACGAACAGCACCTCACCACCGGGTGTGGGCACCGTGCGCAACGAGCGGACCGGGCTCTCGACGGAGCCGTACATCCCGGACGGCAGGCCGCCGGGGTACTCGAACGCGCACAGGTAGGACCGCTCGGCCTCCATCGACGCCACCGTCGGGCCGCGGTCGAGGGCAGGGGAGGCGGTGGCCAGGACCGCGTTGCGCGCCGTGCAGGTTCCGCCGTCGCTGCGCACCTCCACGTGGGCGTCCTCCCCCTGACCGCGTGCCTTGAGTCCGGTGACCCGGGAATGCTCGACGATCCGCACGCCGAGCCCCGCCGCGGCCAGGGCCAGGGCCGCCAGCGCCTCCACGGGATCGAGCTGGAACTGGTCGGGCAGCTCCACCGCGGCCCGGGCCGGGAACGGGACGTCGAGCGAGTCGTGCCAGCGCGCGGGCAGGCCCAGGTCGACCAGGGTCGTCATCTCCTCGCGCAGGGTGGAGATGCCCCTGCGCCCCTTGGCGAAGGTCACCGCGCGGCGGCGCTGGGAGTCGACGCCGTGGACCTGGCAGAAGTCCGCCCACCAGTCCAGCCCGTGCTGGTTGGCCTCCGCGTACGCACGAGCGGTGTCGAGCCCGTGGGCCGACCGGATGGTCGACAGTCGGGTGCCCTGCAGCACGGAGACCTTGGCCGTGGTCGCGCCGCTGGCGCCGGCGCCGACGGTGTGCGCCTCCAGGACCACCACCGAGCTGCCGCGCGCGGCCGCCATCAGCGCGGTGATCAGGCCGGTGAACCCCGCACCCACCACCACGAGGTCCACGTGCTCGCCCTCGGGGAACCCGTCCGCCGGGGGATCGATCGGCGTGCGCCGCCAGAATGATGTGCCCATCGCGCGTCTCCTCCGGGCTCGGTGCGGGCCCCACGGACCACCGCCCCGCGGACCACCGTTCGCGGGTCTGCGCCAGCAGGACGCTTCTCTCGCGGGCAACTGTAGGTCGGTGCGCGGCGGCCCGCACCCGCTGGCGACGGAATGCCGAACTCGCGTCGGCACGCCGGACTCGCTCCGGGCCGGTGTGCCGGGCCGGTGTGCCGGGCCGGTGCCGCGATCGCGGCGATCGCGGCGCCCGGCCGCGCGGCCTACTTCGCCGTGAACCCGGCGTCCACCGGCAGCGCGACTCCGGTGATGTGCCGGCCGGACTCCTCCACCAGGTAGAGGACCGCGCGTGAGATGTCGAGGGGGTCGAGCATCGGCACGGGCAGCGCGTTGCCCATCGTGTGGCCCTCCGGATTGGCCTCGAACCAGCGCCCCATCTCCTCGTGCGCCACCATCGGGGTGAACACCCCGGCGGGGTGGATGGTGTTGATGCGGATGCTGTGCGGCGCGAGCCAGATCATGAAGCTCCGCATGAGCCCCACGACCCCGTGCTTGCTCGCGGTGTACCCGGTGGCCGCACCGGACCCGTCCCCACCGCGACCGCTCAACCCCTGGGTGGACGAGATGAGGACGATCGACCCGCCCTCTCCCCGCTCGATCATCAGCGGCGCGATCGCGTGGACGGTGTTCCACACGCCCACGAGGTTCACCATGACGGTGTCCACGAACGCACCGTGCGGGTCCGGCTCCTCGCCCCGCTGCGAGTTGATGCCCGCGTTGGCCACCACGATGTCCGGGACGCCGAAGCGCTCGCGACAGGCGTCGACCGCTCCCGCGACGTCCGCCGGTTCGCGCACGTCCCCCTTCACGGCGACGATCTCCCCGCCGACCGCCTCGACCTCGGCGACCGTCTGCTGCAGGTCGTCCGCGGTGCCGAGACCGTAGGGGACGGTGGCGATGTCCTCGCAGATGTCCATCGCGAGGATTCGCGCCCCACGCCGAGCGAGTTCCACGGCGTGGCTGCGTCCCTGGCCCCTCGCCGCGCCGGTGATGAAGGCGACCTTGCCCTCGAGTGACTGTTCCATGCGTGCACCGCTCCCGATCCCGTGACTTGACTGCTGTCAGGATTCAATCACCGGCGTGAAGGCGCTGGGCGGCGATCACGGAATCTGGGAGTGCGTCTGTGCCCGCTCACCCCTGGAGAGCGGACTCGATGTGGTGCCAACCGGGCATGATGTAGTCGACGAAGGTCTGCCATCCGTGGAGGCCCTCCTCGCCGTAGTCCACGTGATGCGCGATGCCGTGGCGGTCGAGTTCTCGGGAGAAGCTCTTGGTTCCCTCGATGACCCCCTTCTCCAGCAACAGGCCCTGCAGCATGCTGAAGTAGTCGTCGCCGTAATTCCGGCGATCCCCTTCCGAGATGGCCAGGCCCCCGGTCGCGAAGTACACGGCGGTGCCATCCAGTCCTTCGACATGGGAGATCGTGTCGTGGTACTTCCACAGGTCACTGCCGCGCCGGCCCCACATGTTGGCGGAATCGCCGCCGCGACCATCCACCGAAGCGCGGATCGACTGGTAGCCCAACTCATCCGTGGTCGAGTAATAGCCGGAGAGCGCCATGACGCCCCGGTACAGCTCCGGGTGGGTGGCCGCCAGATGCATGGCGGCCTGGGCACCCATCGACGCCCCGGCAATGCCGTTCTTGCCGTTGTGCTTCGTCTCCCGGGAGTTCAGTTCACGCGTGACGAGCCCCGGAAGCTCTTTCGTGAGAAAGGTCTCCCACTTGTTGTAGCCGAAGACCTCGTCGTTGCTCTGCCAGTCGGACCAGTACGTGGAGGGTCCTCCCGTGGGCGTCACCAGGTGGACGTTCTCGCCGGCCATGCGCACGGGCAAGTTCCCGGCACGCCTCCAGCCCGAATTCCCTTCGACGGAGTCGACCCCGTCGAGTAGGTACAGCACGGGTGCCGGCCCCGCGTCCCTGACGCGGGACGGGAGGACCTCGAGCACTATCTCGCGCTGCATGGCGGCGGAGGTGACGAGCCAGTGCTCGTAGTCACCGTGCTGGGTGATGGAACGGAGGTCGGTCGACGTGATCGACTCATCGGGCGGTCGCGGCGGGTTGGGGAGCTCCACGTATGACCCGGCACCACCGAGCGGGATGTTGGTGGACCCGGCCGACCCGAGTGACCCGAGTGTCGAACCCAGCGGGAGGGAACCGACGGCCGACCCGATCATCTCCACCTCCTCGAGCCCCAGGGACGAGGTGTCGATACCGCCTCCGATCTGGGCGGATGCGGGCACAGACGATCCGAGGAGCATCGCGGCCGCGAGGGCGCCGGCCGCGGCGCGGCGACGGAGGCGGGTGTTCATCGGGATCCCCTCAACGTGCATGGCTCGGTCATACAGAAGCGGTCCTGCGCATCCTGGTCGGGAGTGCGCAGGACCGCCTGCCGGAAGAGGTCTCAGGAACCGGACGAGCCCGACGAGCCCGACGAGCCCAGGGAACCGGACGAGCCCGCAGACCCGGAGCCCGGAGTGCCCGTCTCGGGGTCGACATCGTCGCCGTAGAGGGCGGGCTTGATGTAGTCCCAGCCGGAATCGAAGTTCTTGAGGAAGTTCGGCCAGTTGTGCAGACCGCTCGTCGCGTAGTCGACCTTCACGTTGTCGACACCGGCACGGTCGAGGGCCTTCTCGAACGCCTTGGTTCCCTCGCGGACGCCGCTCTCCAGCAGGAGGCCGAGGAACATGTTGAGTTCTCGAGTCGCCTGACCTTCGTAGTTCTTGAGGTCATTGTCGTCGATGGCGGGCGCGCCGGAGGACATGTACACGGCGGTGTCCTTCAGGTCCTGTGCGTGCGCGATGGTGTCATGGCGCTTCCACTCCTCGCTGCCGCGCGGTCCCCACATGTTCTCCAAGGTCCCGCCGCGGGTCTCGACGGTGCCGCGGATGGTCTGGTACCCGATGTCGTCCATGGTCGAGTAGTAGCCGCTGAAGGACATGACGCCCTGGTAGAGATCCGGGCGGGTGGCCGCTAGGTGCATGGCCGCCTGGCCTCCCATCGAGATGCCGCCGATGCCGGCCTTGCCGGAGGCGGGCACGTGACCGTTGGCCGCGAGCCCCTGGTTGACGATGCCCGGAAGCTCGTCAGTGAGGAACGTCTCCCACTGGTTGTAACCCAGCTTGGGGTCCTCGGCGTTCCAGTTGGCGTAGTACGCGGCGAAGGCGCCGGTCGGCATCACCACATGGACGTTCTCGCCGTCGAGTCGCGCGGCGATGTCGCCCTGGTGGTTCCAGCCCGAATTGCCCTCGGGGGCATCGACCCCGTCGAGCATGTACAGCACCGGCGCCGACCCCTTGTTGGCGACCCGGGACGGGACCACCTCGAGGATGACCTTCCGCTTCATGACCAGCGACTGGACCTCCCAGTACTCGTACCCGGTCCGGGAGGTGTAGTCGCTCGCATTGAGCTTGGCGACGTACTTCGCCTCGGTGATGGAGGTGTCGATCGGCTTGGGAGGCGGGCCGCTCGGGTCCGTGGACCCGGTGAGGGGGTAGTCCGACAGCCCGACCGAGCCGACGGAGCCGAGGACGGAGCCGAGAGGAAGGGCACCGGAGACGCTCAGGAGAGTGTCGTACTCCTCCGGGCTGAGCGAGGCCGGGTTGATCGCGTCCAGCTGCGCGTACGCAGGCGCCGTCGAACCCAGGGTCAGGGCAACGGCAAGGGCGCCGGCGGTCGCGGAGGCCAGGCGGCGGAGTTTGATCGACATGTAGCTCCAAATGTTGTGATAGGTGACATCACAATCTTAATCGCGTCTGAGACGGATCTGTTACCCGGCTGACAGCCCTCACTCCCCCCGAAGTGCCCCCACGACCGCCTCACGCAGGTCCTCCGGCCTGCGATTGGGACCGAAGCGCCCCACCACCTTCCCGTCGCGGCCGATGAGGAACTTGGTGAAGTTCCACGTGATCCGACCGCCCAGCAGCCCGGACTTCTGCGACTTGAGCCAGCCGTACAGCGGGTGCGCTCCGGAGCCGTTGACCTCGATCTTGGAGAACAGCGGGAACTCCACGCCGAAGTTGCGCTCGCAGAACGCGCCGATCTGCTCGTCGGTCCCCGGCTCCTGGTGGGCGAACTGATCGCACGGGAAGCCGAGCACCACAAAGCCCTGGTCTCGGAACTCCTCGTACAACTCCTGCAGGCCCTTGTACTGCGGGGTGAACCCGCACTTGCTGGCGGTGTTCACCACCAGCACGACCTGACCGGCGTAGTCGGCCAGGTCCTTCTCGCTCCCGTCCGTCAGGCTGGCCTGGAAATCGGCGATGGTGTGGTGCTCGGTGGCCATGGCGGCTCCTCGTCGTCGTCTGCGGTCCCTGGGTTGTGGGTTGTCCCCGCCCGCCATTCTCACCGCTGCGACCGCTCGCGTGCGGGCGTACGCCGGGAGGCCGGGTCAGATGCCCTGCCCTGCCCTGCCCTGCCTGCCTGCCCCCCGACCTGCGCTGCCCCAATGGACCACACCGCCAGCGCCACCCCGCCCACGCGCCTGAGTCCCGAAATCCACCTATCGGAGTGCGATCCACCTATGGACCTCCGTAGGTGGATCGCACTCCGATAGGTGGATTTCCGGGCCGCCGCAAGGGCCGCTTCGAGTCCGCCGCTCCGGCGGGGGTCGCCGCGATCGCCTCCGCCGTGGTGCTGGTGGCGGCCGTGGTCAACCTGGTCCGGCGGCGCCCGGCGGCCGGTCGTGCGCCCGAGCCCGCCGCGCAGCGCGCCCCATGACCACACCGGCCGCCTCGTCCGCGATCCGGAACGCGTCGGTCTCCCCGAGCACCGTCGCCGCGACCTGCGCACCCTCGTAGAGCTGGTGGATCGCCGTCGCGGTGGCCCTGTCCCCGCCGGCGAACGTCAGGAAGAGCTCGCGCATCCACCGCTTCTCATCCCGGACGGCCTCCGCGGCGCCCGTCTCCCCGGCGCCCCCCACCTCAGCCCACGCGTTGACGAAGGCGCAGCCGCGATCGTGCGACTCCGCCCACTGCTCGGCCCGCCGGAAGAACTCGGTGACGGTCCAGTCGGTCGCGTCGAGGTGGTCGACGAGGTACCGCTGCCAGCGATGCCCGCGCCGGCGCAGGTAGGCCTCGACCAATCCGTCCTTGGATCCGAAGCGCTGGTAGAGGGTGCGCTTGGTGGTCCGCGCCTCCTCGGCGATGAGCTCCACGCCCACAGCCGTGATCCCCCGTGAGTAGAAGAGGTCGTCGGCGGCCGCGAGGATGCGCTCCCCCACGTCGGTCGTGGCGACGATCGGCCACGGTTCAAGGGCCACGGGCGTCTCCCCTCGGGTGCCGGCAGGTGCACTGACAGTATACCGGTCGGTATGCTTTGCTCCCTCCCATGACCAGGACATCGGTGGCCGTGGGATTCGTCCTGCTGTGGAGTTGCGGATTCGTCGGTGCCGCGTGGGGGACCGCGGCAGCCGAACCCGCGGCGTTGTTGGCGTGGCGGTACGTCATCACCGCCGGACTGCTGCTCGCCGTCACCCCGCTCATCCGCGCCCGATTCGGCCGCCGGGACCTCGGCCGGCAGTGCGTCCTGGGCCTGACCGCGCACGTGGTGTTCCTCGGCGGCCTGTTCGCCGCGGCGGCGTCCGGGGTCGGCGCGGGGACGACGGCCCTGGTGTGCTCGGCCCAGCCCCTGCTCGTGGCGGCCGCCGGGGCCGCCTTCTGGGGCGACCGGCTGACACCGCGGCAGTGGACAGGGGTCGGGTTGGGGCTCGGAGCCGTGGCGATCTGCGTGGGCGGCGTGAGCGATCTCGGCCCCGCGCTCGCCCTGCCGGTGATCAGCCTGCTCGGCCTGACCTGTTCGGCGCTGCTGGAGCGTCGCTGGACACCGCGGGTCGACGTGGTGACCGCCCTGACGATCCAGGTGGGCGTCGCCGCGATCGTCTTTGTCACCGCCGCGCTGCTCACCTCGGGAATGACGGTCGAGCCGACCCCCCGACTGGCCGCCTCGCTCGCGTGGCTCGTCATCCCGGCCGGCCTCGGGGGCTACGGGGCGTACCTCCTCGCGCTGCGCCACCTCGGGGCCACCCACACGAGCATGCTGCTCTACCTCACGCCGCCGGTGGCGGCGATCTGGGCGTGGGCGATGCTGGGCGACCGGATCGGTGCGCCGCAGCTGATCGCGATGGTGTTGGGGATCGTCGCCGTTCTGCTCACCGTGAGCGCGGGACGGAACGATCACACGGAGCCGAGCCGGCCCGAGCAGAGCGGGCGGAACGACCGGTCCGGGACCGACCGGGCGGCGTCGCCCGTGTCAGGAGGCGAGGCGGCCGTGGGGCGGCGCCGCTGAGCTCCCAGCCACGCCTCCACGGGAGGCCTCCGCCGCCAACAGGGTCACCAACCGCTCGTAGGGCGACGGGCCGTTCTCGTTGGACTCGTACCGAGTGGCGTAGTCGAGGCTCCGATACCGTTCGAGCGCCTCCCGCGCCTCGTTCACCCGCCGCCGCAGGTTGGTGGCCCAGTCGCCGGGATGGTGCAGCACGTCGAGCCGGGCCGCCATCTTCGCGCGCGACCCGGGCAGGTCGTCGAGGATGTCGTCGTACACCTGGTCCGGCGCGAGGTCCGACCCCCGCACGGCGCTGCGCAGCAGGCTGTCCGCCTGGATCGCGCTGAGCGGATCGCCCGGCACCGCCACCCAGTAGGTGCGGTCGGGGATCGGCCCGAGGCGCCTGCCCGCGACGCCCTGGCCGCCCGGATCCTGGGTCCCCGGGAGCCACTTGTCGCGCGGCCGGAACGGATCCCCCACCATCCCCACCACCGCGACGCGGTCGAGCTGCTCGGGGTTCGCCTCGAGCCAGTCGTAGATCACCCGGCTCCCGCTGCACACGCCGACGAGCACCAGGAGATCCGACGGGTGCAGCCGGACCAACCGGTTGAGGTCCGCCACCCCGGCGGCGGCCGCCGTCTCCCACGTGTGCGAGCGGCGCGGGGTGATCACCCCGGGCGCGGGCCACTGGACCCGCACCGCGCGCGCGGCGCCGGTGCGTTCCACCAGTCACTCCAGGAAACGACCGAGTATGGCGGACGGCGGCCCGTATCCCCCGTCACTGTCGGCGATGAGTATGCGCACATTTCCCCCAGTTCGTAGCGCCCCTAAAAATATGACGCGACAGCATCATTGTCCTACGAACGCCCCACCCGGGGAAGTGCTCCGACCCGTTCGGGTCACGATTCTCAGCATCTTCCTCATGTTGACGGCGCACCCGGGGCGGTCCCGCGTCAGGTCCCGCAGAAGGTGACGTGGGGGGCGCCGTCGGGCGGGGCCGGGGCGGCGTAGCGCCCCAGTCCGGGGCGCTCGGTGAAGGGATCGGCGACGACGACGAGGAGCTCCTCGAACGGACCCGTATCCCCGGCCGTGGCCGCGTCCAGGGCCTCCTCCACGAGATGGTTGCGCGGGATGTAGAGCGGGTTGACACGGGCCATCGATCCCGGGTCGGGGTCGAGGGCCCGCCACCTCGCCAGCCACGGATCCGCCAGGTGCCCGACCAGGCCGCGCACGGCGGTCGGGTCGCCCTCCGCTGCGGCGCCGAGTGCGCGGAAGAACCCGGTGAAGTCGGGGCGGGTCGCGCCGAGCAGGCGCGAGAGTTCGTCGATCAGCTCGTCCGCCTCCCCGGCCGGGGCCCCGGCCGGCAGGCCCAGCTTGGCGCGCATCCCGGCCGTCCACGCCCGCTGGTAGCGGTCGGGGAAGGTGCCCAGGACCTCGGTGAGGAGCCGGACCGCCTCGTCCCTGTCGGGGTCGACGAGCGGGACCAGGGTCTCGGCGAACCGCGCGAGGTTCCACTGCATGATCGGCGGCTGGTTGGCGTAGGCGTACCTGCCCTGGGTGTCGATCGAGCTGAACACCGTGGCGGGGTCGAACCCCTCCATGAACGCGCACGGCCCGTAGTCGATGGTCTCGCCGGAGATGGTCGTGTTGTCCGTGTTCATGACGCCGTGGATGAACCCGAGGAGCATCCACCGCGCCACGAGCTCGGCCTGGGCGCCGAGGACGGAATCGAACAACGCCAGGTAGGGGTTCTCCGCGCGGGCGGCCTCCGGGTGGTGCCGGGCGATGGCGTGGTCGGCCAGCCGGCGCAGCACCTCGTCGTCGTGGTTCGCCCGTGCGTACTGGAAGGTGCCCACCCGCAGGTGACTGCCGGCCACGCGGGCCAGCACGGCGCCGGGCAGGGGCCTCTCGCGCTGGACCGTGTCCCCGGTCGCCACCACCGCCAGCGAGCGGGTGGTCGGCACCCCCAGGGCGTGCATGGCCTCGCTGACCAGGTACTCGCGCAGCATCGGCCCGACTGCCGCGAGCCCGTCCCCGCCGCGAGCGAACGGGGTGCGCCCCGACCCCTTGAGGTGCAGGTCGCGCCCGTCGGGGAGCTCGCCCATCAACAGCGCCCGCCCGTCGCCCAGCCGCGGCGAGTACCCGCCGAACTGGTGGCCCGCGTACGCCTGGGCGACCGGGGTGGCGCCCTCGGGGACGTGGGTCCCGGCCAGCAGGCGCACGCCCTCGTCACCACGCAGGTAGTCGGCGTCCAGGCCCAGCTCCGCCGCCAGCGGCTCGTTGAGCACGAGGAGGCGAGGGACGCTCGCCTCCGCGGCCCTCCACGGCACGCCGAGCTCGGGGAAGTCACCGGCGAAGCGGGAACCGAGGACGAGGCCGGGCCGGTGCTGGGCTGTCATCCTCCCGACGGTACGTCAGAAGTACTGGGAGCCTCCGTCGACGCTGATGTGCTCGGCGGTGATGAACTTCGACTCGTCCGAGGCCAGGAACGCCACGACGTTGGAGATCTCCTCCGGCTCGGCCCAGGTCTGCTCGAGGAAGGTCGTGCCCATGAGGTTGAGCGGGGGGTTGGACTCGCCCACCTTCTCGAGCTGGCTCACCATGTCCCCGCCACCCATGGGGGTCGCGACCCCGCCCGGGTGGATGCTGTTGACCCGCACGCTCCTCGGCCCGAGCTCCGCGGCGAACGCCCGCGTCATGCCGACCAGAGCGTGCTTGGAGGTGGTGTAGTGCACCATGAACGGCTGCATCTTCTTGCCCGCGTAGGAGCTGATGAGGACGATCGACCCGCCGCCGGCGGCGATCACGTGGTGCGCGGTGGCCATCACCGTGTTCCACACGCCGGTGGTGTTGATGTCGAGGGTCGCGCCGAAGTCCGCGGGGGTGATCGTGTCCCAGACCTGCGGGATGCAGATCCCGGCGTTGGCCACCACCACGTCGAGACGGCCAAGCTCGGCCACCCCGGCGTCGACGATCGCCGTCATGCCCGGCAGGTCCCGCACGTCGCCGATCGAGAGCAGCGCCCGGCGGCCCAGCTCCTCCACCAGCCGTCGGGTCTCGTCCAGGTCCTCCGGCGTGGCCGGGTCGTACGGCACCGCGTCGGGGAGCGGTCCGGCCAGGTCGAGGCCGATGATGTCGGCACCCTCCGAGGCCAGCCGGACCGCGTGGGCGCGGCCCTGACCCCGGGCGACCCCGGTGATGAATGCGACCTTGCCCTCGAGCCTGCCCGCCATGACGATCTCCCATTCTAGCGGTGTGATCCACACCATAGTCCCGGGCGTGGCCGGGCGCGGTCGATCCGCGGGCACCGGCGCTTGTCCCGCCCTCCCCGCGGGGGGAAGATGGTCTCATCCGACGAGGAAGGTGCGCCGTGGCCAACAAGAAGTGGAAAGAACTGACCCCCCGCCAGCAGACCGTCATCCTGACCCTGGCGTCCGTCCAGGTGTCGCTGGCGGCCACCGCGTGGGCGGACCTGGCCACCAGGCCGGCCGAGAAGGTGAACGGCAGCAAGGGCAAGTGGGCCGCGATCATCGCGATCAACTTCGTCGGCCCCGCCCTCTACTTCCTCAGAGGCCGGCGGCCGTGACCACCGGGAGGCGGGCGGGGGCGGCCGGAGGGGTCCTCCTCGTTGTGGTCCTGGTCCTGGGGGCGTGCGCGGCCGGACCCAACGCCGACGTCTCCGCCGGCGGCGCCGGGTTCTGGCTGGGCCTGTGGCACGGCATCATCCTCCCCGTCACCTTTGTCATCTCCCTGTTCACCGACTCCGTGACCATCTACGAGGTGGTCAACGACGGGAACTGGTACGACTTCGGGTTCGTCCTGGGCTTGGCCCTGTTCTCGGGGCCGGCGATGGCCGGCGGCCGGGCGCGGCGCGGGGCCTGATGCGGATCCTGGTCACCGGCGGGGCGCGGTCCGGCAAGTCCCGGCACGCGGTGCGGCTCCTCGAGGAGGCCGGGGCGGTGACGTTCGTCGCCCCCGGCCTGCCGATCGACCGTCTCGACGACCCGGACTGGGCCGCCCGGGTCGAGCACCACCGCGCGCACCGGCCGGAGGTGTGGCGGACCGTGGAGTCGGCCGATCTCGCCACCGCGCTCGCCGAGGCGCCCGGGCCCGTGCTCATCGACTGCCTGGGCACGTGGCTCACCACGCTGGTCGACGGCCTGGGGCTGTGGGACGCGCCGTCGGACCACGCCCGCGCGGTGGTCGACGAGCACACCGACGCCCTCTGCGCGGCCCTGTCCGGCCGGGACAACGTGGTCCTGGTGACCAACGAGGTGGGCTCGGGCGTGGTTCCCGCCCATCGGTCGGGCGGACTGTTCCGGGACCTGCTGGGCGCGCTCAACCAGACCGTCGCCCAGTGCTGCGACGAGGTCCACCTGGTGGTGTGCGGGCGGGTGCTCACGCTGTAGCCGGCGCCGCCGCGCCGCGCCGGCGAGATCCCGCTGGGTGAAATAACGACCTACTCACCTGTCCCGGACGATAATCGGTGTCACCCGCGCCGCCGAGAAGGGACACCGTGAGCACCGAGCTGATCACCGAGAAGGCCGACGAACCCAGACAACCGTCGCCACTGGCCACCGTGGCCCACACGGTCGCGCTCGCCGCGCGCCGGCTGCCGGTCACCGCGGTCGTCGTGGCCGCGCTGCTCGTGACCGGCGTGGTGTCCGAGTCGCTGTGGCGCGCGGCCCACCGGGCCCCGTGGTTCGACGGCGTGGCCTACGGCGTCCCCGCGCTGGAGGGCGGCCGCTGGTGGACGGTGCTCACCGGGCCCTGGTTCGGGCTCACCCCGCTGCAGCACGTCTCGCTGCTCATCCTGGTGGCGCTGGGCTTCGGGCTGTCCGAGTGGCGGCTCGGCTCGGCCCGCACGGCGATGGTCGCGATCGGCGGCCAGCTCATCGGCGTCCTGGGCGCGTTCGCGGTGGTCGTCCCCGGCGACGCCGTGGGCTGGGAGTGGGCCACGGAGCTGTCGGTGGTGCTCGACGTGGGGTGCTCGACCGCGGTGATCGCGGTCCTCGCCGCCACCACGGCCACGCTGGTCTCCCCCTGGCGACTGCGCGCGCGGGCCGTGCTCTACGGCTATGTGATCGTCTCGTTCCTCTTCCTGGGGAGCTTCGCCGACCTCACGCACCTCATCGCCTTTGTGGTGTTCCTGCTCGTCGGCGAGCGCTTCTTCTCCACCACCGAACACGGACTGCGGCCCCGCACCCGCCGTGAGACCCGGCTGATCGTCTCCGCCGGCATGTGGTTCATCGCGGCCGTCCACATCGTGGTCTACTTCGTCCCCGCCGACGGCCCCCTCGGCCCGACCGAGGCCGACGACGTGAGCCTGGTCAGCATGCTCCTGTCCGTCCTCGTCGCGGCGGTCACAGCGGAGTTGCTGCGCCGCGGCTTCCGGGCGGCGTGGATGCTGGCCCTCGCGTACGCCCTCCTCACCGCGATCTCCACGCTGGTCGTCACGGTGCTGGTCGTGTCCGCCGATTTCGAGAGCCTCGGCGCCGTCACCGCCGGGACCGGCCTGCTCTGGGCCGGCGAGGCCGTACTGCTGGTGTCCGGCCGGAACGCGTTCGGCGTTCGGGTCCGGCGCCGCGTCACCGGGTCCGGCGTGCACTCCGAGGACGTGGTGGACCGCGTCCGCACCCTGATCCGGCGGCACGGCGGCAGCACCATGTCGTGGATGATCACCTGGCAGCCGATGAACTACTTCTTCGGGCCGGGCGCGGACGACCCGGCGAGCCCGGCCGATCCGGACGGCCGGGCCCCGGGGGTCGTGGGGTATCGCCATCACTTCGGCACCATGATCGCCCTGGCGGACCCCGTCGCGGAGCCCGGGGACCGCGACCGGCTCCTCACCGAGTTCGTCCGGTTCGCCGAGGCGCAGGCGGCCGTGCCGTGCCTGTTCTCGGTGTCCGGCGAGACCGCCGACCGGATGCGGGCTCACGGCTGGCGGTCGCTGCAGATCGCGGAGGACACCCTCATGGACCTGCCGGACCTGGCGTTCGGCGGCAAGAAGTGGCAGAAGATCCGCACCGCCATGAACAAGGCCGAGAAGAGCGGGACCTCCTACGTGTCCGGCCTGCTGCGCGAGCAGCCGTCGGGGATCCTGGCCCAGGTCCGCGAGATCTCCGAGCAGTGGGTCGGGGACAAGGAGCTCCCCGAGATGGGCTTCACCCTGGGCACCGTGGAGGAGGCGCTGGACGGCGACGTCCGCATCGCCCTGGCGGTGGACGCCGAGGGGGTCGTCCAGGCCGCGCTGTCCTGGCTGCCCGTCTACCGCGGCGGCGCCGACGAGGGAGCTGGAGCGGGCGGCGTCCGCGGCTGGACGCTGGACGTGATGCGCAAGCGCAACGGCCCCGGCGCCAACAACATGATCGAGTTCCTCATCGCCCGGTCCGCGCTGGAGTTCAAGGAGGAGGGCGCGGACTACGTCTCGCTCTCCGGAGCGCCGTTGGCGCGAAGTGGCGACGACGACGAGGTGGCCGTCCTCGACCGCGGCCTCGATCTGCTCGGCCAGGCACTCGAGCCGTACTACGGGTTCCGGTCGCTGCACCAGTTCAAGAGCAAGTTCAACCCCCGCATCGAGCCCGTCTACCTCTGCTTCCGCGACGAGGCCGACCTGCCGCGGATCGGCGTGGCCATCGGGCGGGCGTACCTGCCCGGTGCCACGACCCGCCAGCTCGCGTCCCTGGCGCGGTCGGGTGCCGGCAAGGGCACCGACGACGCCGACGCCTGACCCGGCGATGCCCGGCCCGGTGGGGGATACTTCCCGCATGACGTCGGATCTCCCCCTCACGGCTGCGGCGTTCCTCCGGGCCGCCCTCGACCGGCACGTCCCGGCCGCGACGACCGACGCGATGGGGGAGCAGATCATCGACGCGGCGATGCGGCAGTTCGAGCTGTTCGGGGTGACCCGGTCGACGATGGGGGATATCACTCGACGCTCCGGCCTGTCGCGGATGTCCCTCTACCGCCGGTTCGCCAACAAGCAGGAGTTGGTCAACGCCGTCCTGCTCCGCGAATCCGGTCGGATCCTGGCGGGGCTGAAGAAGGAGATAGACCGGTACGACGACGTGGAGTCCAAGCTCACCGAGGGGTTCCTCTACACCGTGGACACCCTGCGGGGGCACAGCCTGCTCAACCGGCTCCTGGAGAGCGAGCCCGAGGTGTCGGTCCCCTACCTCACCGTCTTGGCCGAACCACTGGTCCGCAGCAGCGCCGAGTTCCTGGCCTCGGAGATGGCCACGAGCCTGGACGACCGGCGGACCCACGAGGAGTTGCTCGTCGCCGCCGAGGTCGCCGTCCGGTTGGTGATCTCGTTCGTCCTCACCCCGTCCACCACGATCGACCTCGACGACCCGGACGTGGCGCGGGCGTTCGCGCGGACGCACCTCGGCCCGCAACTGCAGGGGCCGCGGGGTCGTCCCTCGGACCAGTAGGTCGCCGCAGGCCGTTGACACCGGGATCCCCCCTGCCTAGCCTGAGGTACAAAGAGACCCAGATTGTCACTCTGTACTCCCGGGGTCTCGCCACCCCGGCCCGCCCGGGCCGGAACGAAAGGGACCGCCATGACCGTGGACACGCCCGCACCGTCGATGTCCCGCGAGGAGTACGACGCCGCGCTGCTCCGGCTCTCCGAGGCGTCCGTGCGCCGCCACTTCGACGCGTTCGTCGACGTGCCCTGGGACCATCCCGACTTCCGGGTGGACCCCCGCGACGAACGGTGGGTGCTGCCCGCCGGGGTCGACCCGCTGGGCAGCCATCCCTGGTACCGGCAACTGCCGGTGGCCACGCAGATCGAGATCGGCCTGTGGCGCCAGGCCAACATCATGAAGATCGGGCTGCAGTTCGAGAACATCCTCATCCGCGGGATCATGCAGTACGTCTCGACCCTGGACAACGGCTCGGCCGAGTTCCGCTACCTCACGCACGAGGCCACCGAGGAGTGCCATCACACCCAGATGTTCCAGCAGGGCGTCAACGTCATCGGGGCCGACGTGCCCGGGCTCCCGCGATGGATCCGTCGGGCCTCCCCGGTCATCCCCCTGTTCGCCTCCCTCGCGCCGGTGGGCTTTTTCATCGGGGTCCTCGCCGGCGAAGAGCCCATCGACCATTCGCAGAAGCAGGTGCTCCGCAGCGCGGCGGATCTCCCGCCCGTGTTGAGCCGCATCATGGAGATCCACGTGGCGGAGGAGGCCCGGCACATCTCCTTCGCGCACACCTTCGTGGCCCGCCACGCCCCGCGGTTGGGCCGGGTGGACCGGATCGTCGCCTCGCTCGCGTTCCCCGTGATCATGCGGGTCCTGGGCGACGCCGTCCTCAAGCCGACGAGGGAGTTCCGCGAGGAGTTCGACATCCCCCGCGAGGTCGTGTCCGAGCTGTACTGGAACAGCCCGGAGTCCCGGGCGTTCCTGTCCGACCTCTTCTCCGACGTGCGCATGCTCGCCGAGCAGTCCGGGCTGATGAACCCCCTGGCCCGGCGCGTCTGGCGGGCCCTGAAGATCGACGGGCGCGCCTCGCGCTACCGGAGCGAGCCGCCCGTCACCTACTCTCCCCGCACCTGATGCCCCACGTCGTCACCCAGTCGTGCTGCGCGGACGCCTCGTGCGTCCACGCCTGCCCGGTCAACTGCATCCACCCGACCCCGGACGAACCGGACTTCGGCTCCGCCCACATGCTCTACATCGACCCGGACGTCTGCGTGGACTGCGGGGCCTGCGTGGGCGCGTGCCCGGTCGGGGCGATCGTGCCCGGCGACAGCCTCGCCCCCGACCAGCGCGTCTTCCTCGACCTCAACGCGGCGCTGAGCGATCCCGATCGGACCTACCCGCCGCAGGCACCGGTCCCCGGGCTCCGCCGGCTGGAGCCCGGGCGCGGGCCGCTGCGGGTGGCGATCGTCGGAGCCGGACCCGCCGCCCTCTACGCCGCCGACGAGCTGCTCAGGCAGCCGGGCGTCGAGGTGACCGTCTTCGACCGCCTGGCCGTCCCCCACGGTCTGGCCCGGCACGGTGTCGCGCCCGACCACCCGCGGACGCGTTCGGTCACGGACCTGTTCGCCCTCATCGAGGCCCAACCGGGGTTCGAGTACCGGCTCGGGGTGGAGATCGGCCGGGACCTGACCGCCGATCAGCTGGCCGCGCGGCATCACGCCGTGATCTACGCGACCGGCGCCGGCACCGATCGCCCCCTCGACGTCCCGGGCTCCGATCTCCCGGGCAGCATGTCCGCGACGGAGGTCGCGTCCTGGTACAACGCGCACCCGGACCATGTGGACACCCGGGTGCCGCTCCACCACCACCGTGCCGTGATCGTGGGCAATGGCAACGTCGCCCTGGACGTCGCGAGGATCCTCGTCACCCCCGCGGACTCGCTCGCCCGGACCGACATCTCGCCCACCGCCCTCGCGGCGCTGCGGGGCAGTCGCGTCCGGGAGGTCGTCGTGCTGGGTCGTCGCGGGCCCGCGCACGCCGCGTTCACCCTCCCGGAACTGGTCGGCCTGGCGTCGCGCCGGGACATCGACCTGCGGGTCCAGACCCCCGGCGCGATCGACCCCGACGCCGGCACCGACCGTCAGGGCCGCCTCCTGCTGGACCGCCTCGCGGAGGTGGCCGCCCGCACGCCGCGGGCGGGGAGCCCCCGGATAGTCCTGCGGTTCCAGACCGCGCCGGTGGAGATCCTCGGCGACGAGCGGGTGGAGGGACTGCGGGTCGCCCGGACGGAGCCGACGGCCGGGGAGGGCGGGGGGCGGGCGGCCGTCATCCCGGGGTCGGAGGAGGTCCTGTCCGCGGGACTGGTGGTGCGGTCGGTGGGCTACCGCGGCGTGCCCGTGCCCGGCGTGCCGTTCGACCCGGTCACGGCGACCATCCCCCACCGGGCCGGCCGGGTCCTCGACCGTCCCGGCGGGGACGAGGTCCCGGGCGCGTACGTGGTCGGGTGGATCAAGCGCGGCCCGCGCGGGTTCATCGGCTCCAACAAGACCTGCGCGCGGGAGACCGTGGACGCGCTGCTCGCCGACGCCGACGCGGGGCGGCTCCCGGGTCGGGCGCGGGCGGGGTGGCCCCGACCCGACCTGCTCGGATAACATTGACACTCGTCAACTGATGGCGGGCCGCGACGCGGACACCCGGATCGCCGCCACCGGGGAAGAAGAGGTCACACCACCATGACGGCACCGATCGCCCCCACCCGCGAGGCCCTGTTCCGACCCCTCGAGGTCCGGGGCATGCACCTGGCCAACCGCCTGGTCATGTCGCCGATGACCCGGATGGGTTGCCCGGGCGGGCTGCCGGACGATGTCAATCGGGACTACTACGCCGACCGCGCCGCCGGCGGGACCGCGCTCATCGTCACCGAGGGCATCGGCGTGGATCACCCGACCTCGGTGGACCATTCCATGATCCCCCGCCTCGACGGCCCGGAGTCAGTTGCCGCGTGGCGGGTGGTGACGGACGCGGTCCACGCCGCGGGCGGCCGGATCCTCGCGCAGCTCTGGCACGTGGGTCCGCTGTGGGGCGCCAACGCGCGATTCGACCGCCCCGACCGGGATCGTCTGATGCAGATGCACCCGATGCGCCCGTCCGGGCGGTGGGGCACCCCGGGGGTCACCACCTACTCCGAGCGCAGCATCGCCCGCTGGTCGCCCGAGGTGGCGCCGATGACCGAGGCGGACATCGCCGAGACCATCGCCGCCTTCGCCCGGTCCGCCGCGCTGGCCGTCCGGGCCGGGTTCGACGGCGTGACCCTCCACGGGGGTCACGGCTACCTCCTCGACTCCTTTGTCTGGGCCGACACCAACCGGCGCACCGACTCCTGGGGCGGGGACCTGGCCGCGCGCAGCCGCTACCCCGCCGCGGTGGTGGCCGCGGTGCGCGAGGCGATCGGGCCGGACACCCCGCTGTTCTACCGCTTCTCCCAACACACTCAGCAGGACTACACCGTCCGCAAGGCCACCACGCCCGGGGAGCTGGGCGTCTACCTGGGCGCCCTCGCCGATGCCGGGGTCGACCTGTTCGACGCCTCCACCCGCCGCTTCGACGATCCCGCCTTCCCCGACCTCGAGGGGGACGACGGCACGGTGACCCTGGCCGGATGGGCCCGCCGACTGACCGGTCTGCCCTCCGGCGCGGTGGGCGGGGTGGGCATCGGCACCTCCCTGCGCGAGCAGAAGTCCGGCAAGCCGACCCACTCCGCGGACAACATCGACGCCGTGGTGGCGGCCATGGAGCGCGGCGAGTTCGACCTCATCTCCCTGGGCCGCCTCCACCTGGCCGAGCCGGCGATCGCCCGGGTCCTGCGCGAGGCCGGTCCGCTGCCGGAGTTCGTGCGCGAGGTCCACGAGATGCCGCTGCGCCAGGCCGAGGACTGACGGCCCGAACGTCGGCCCACGCCGTCACGGGTGTCGGCCGACGCCGTCCCCTAGTCGACCGACGGCGCCCACTGCACGCCGTTGATGTGCGAGCCGCCGTCGACATACAGCGTGTTTCCCGTGAGGTAGCGGCTGGCGTCCCCGGCGAGAAAGGCGGCGACCGGCCCGATGTCGTCGAGCGGGTCACCCACGCGGCCCATCGGGTTGGCCTCGGCCATCGCCGCCGCCATCTCCGGGTTGGCCTCGGCGACGCGCCTGTACGCCTCGCTCTGCGCGCCCGGGCAGATCACGTTGCAGCACACCTGCCGCGGCGCCCACTCGCGTGCCGCGGTGCGGGTGAGCGTACGGAGCGCCTCCTTGGCCGCGTTGTACTGCACCGAGTACATGTGGGCGTTGACGCCGTTGAGCGAGCAGAGGTTGATCACGCGCCCGGTGCCGCGCTTCTCCAACTCCGGCAGGGCGGCCTGCATGGCCCAGAAGGCGGCCATCACGGCCATCTCGAAGCCGGAGCGCAGGTTGTCGTCGGTCATGTTCTCGAGCCGGGCGAAGCCCGAGCCCTTCCAGGCGTTGTTGACCAGGACATCGAGTCGACCGAAGCGACTGACCGCCCCGTCGACCATGCCGACGACCTGCGCCTTGTCGGTCACGTCGGTCCGGACGAACTCGGCCTGCGCACCCCACTCGTCGCGCAGCCACGAGGCGGTCCCGGTGCCGGCCGCCTCGTCGATCTCGGCCACGACGATCGAGGCACCCTCCCTCGCGAGCGCCCCGGCGATGCCGCGACCGACGCCCATCCCCGCGCCCGTGACCACCGCCACCCGGCCGTCCAGAGTCCCCATTCCGCACTCCTGTGTCAGTTGCTCAACCCCGCGTACAAGAGCAAGTTCTACCCAGGTCGGGCTGGGAGCGGGCCGGATTGGGCGAGGTCAGGTCGCGGCCCCACCGCAAGGAATCCGGTCGGCGTGGCGGGAATGCTGGCGGGCCCGCGGTGAGGTGGGTTTGATGGTGGACATGACCGTCACCGATGAACTGCTCGAGGCCGCCAAGGCCTACCAGGCCGACTTCGACAAGGGCCACCTCCCCATGCCTCCCGGCCGCCGGATCGCCGTGGTGGCCTGCATGGACGCCCGCCTCAACCCGTACGGCCTCCTCGGGCTCACCGAGGGCGACGCCCACGTCATCCGCAACGCCGGCGGCGTGGTCACCGACGACGTCCTGCGGTCGCTGTCGATCAGCCAACGGCTCCTGGGCACGGAGGAGATCGTCCTGATCCATCACACCGACTGCGGCATGCTCACCTTCCGCGACGACGAGTTCAAGGACCAGATCCAGGCCGACACGGGCCTGCGGCCCCGCTGGGCGCCGGAGTCGTTCCCCGAGCCGGAGGCGGACGTCCGGCAGTCGCTCGCCCGGGTCGAGTCGGATCCGTTCCTGCTCCACGGCGCCGCCGTGCGCGGGTTCGTCTACGACGTCTCGACCGGCGCACTGCGCGAGGTCACCCGCGACTGACCGTGTGCACCCCGCGACACGTGGTGCACACGCCGAGATTAAGATAATTTGAGCTGGGCGCAACCGTGTCCGTACGACCCACTCAAGCGAGGTCTGTCGGAAATGACCACTTCCACCTTCACCCCGGTCGCCAGGGGTGTGCGATTCGCGCTGCTGGCTGGCGGCCTGATCGCCATCGCGTTCGGCATCGCGGTCCTCTTCTGGCCCGGCAAGACCGCCGTCGCCGTCACCGGCGTCATCGCCGTCTACGCCATCGTCGCCGGCATCGTCTACATCACGATGTCCTTCGTCGCCAAGAGCCAGTCCGCGGGCAGCCGCGTGGGCCACGGGCTGCTGGGCCTGCTCTACATCGTGGCGGGCATCTACGCCTTCGCCTCCCTCCAGCAGTCCGCCGCGTTCCTCGGCATCTTCATCACCGTGCTGATCGGCGTGATGTGGATCTTCGAGGGCTTCACCGCGCTGTTCACCCTCAGCGAGGCCAGCTCGAAGGGCGTGACGATCTTCTTCGCGATCATCTCCGTGCTGGCCGGCATCTCGCTGGTGAGCACCCCGCTGTGGGGCGCGGGCTTCCTCTGGTGGCTCGCCGGCATCTCCCTCATCGTCCTGGGCGCGCTCAACGTGGTGCGCGGCTTCTCCATGAAGGACTGAGCCCCGCTCCGCGACGCTACACCGCGGCCCGTCGTGACCCGCCCGCCGATCCGGCGCGGCGGACCACGACGGGCCGCTGCCGTTCCATCCGGAGCCCGCCCACCCCCACGGGTGGGGAGAGAAGGCGCGGCGGGCGGGGGTCAGGTGAGGAGCTGGGCCGCGTACAGCGCGGAGACGGCCAGCGCCGCCGCCCCGAGGCCCGCCCGCAGTCCCCGCTCCGGGATCCGCGGCTGCAGCATCACCCCCAGGTACCCGCCGATCAGCCCGCCCAGCCCACAGGCCAGGCCGATCCCCCACGCCGGGGAGACGGTCCCGGCGGACAACGGTGCGAGCGCGGTGAAGGCGGCCGCCCCGACCACGGACGTGATCCAGGTGGTGGCCAGGGCGGCGGGCGCCACCAGCCCCACGGTCAGGCCACCGGCGACCAGCAGGGGCGAGAGGATCGACCCCCCTCCGATGCCGTAGACGCCGCCGAACGCGCCCACGACGAACGCCGCCGTCCGCTGGTGCGCGGTGACCCACCTCGACACCCGCCCGGGGCCGGCGGCGTCGCCCGCCCGGCGGGGCCGCACCAGGCCGTAGCCGATCGGCGCGAGCAACGCCACGGCCAGCAGCCGCGCGACGTCCTCGCCGGGGGCCAGGAAGACGCGGACCGCGGCGCCGAGCAGCACGCCCGGGACGGTGCCCGCGAGCAGGCGCACGGTCAGGGCTGCGGAGTCGGAGAACGCCCGGCGCCGGTGGAACTTCCACAGGGCGCCGGGCGCGGAGACGATGTTGAACAGCAGGTTGGTGGGGGTCACCTGCGGGCTCGAGACCGACAGGAACTGGAGCTGGACCGGCAGCAGGAACACCGCGCCGGAGATCCCCACCGGGGTGGTGAGGGTCGCGATCACCAGCCCGGCGGTGAAGGCCACCAGGAGTCCGGTCACGGCCGGGTCAGGACCGGAGCACGTCGGCGCCGGGGTGCGCGCGCACCCAGACCCGGTCGCCCGGGCCGATGCCGGTCGCGGTGGCCTCGGTCCGGGTCAGCTGCCCGTGCACCCGCTCGGCGCCGGGCGCGCCGTCGAGCTCCACCTCGTAGCGGACCTCGAACCCGACCCGCTTCCACCGCACCACGCGGCCGGGCTCGCCGCCGGACTCCGGGCCCCGCGAGACCCGCACGTCGTGGGGGCGCAGCAGGACCCCGCCCAGCCGGGTGGTGGGGCCGAGGAAGCTGAAGACGAACTCGTTGGCCGGGCGGTCGTACAGCTCCTCCGGGGAGCCGACCTGCTCGATCCGACCGTGGTTGATCACCACGATCGTGTCGGCCACCTCGAGCGCCTCCTCCTGGTCGTGGGTGACGAACACCGAGGTCACGTGGACCTCGTCGTGCAGCCGCCGCAGCCAGTCCCGAAGTTCCTTGCGCACCTTGGCGTCCAGCGCGCCGAACGGCTCGTCGAGCAGCAGGACGCTCGGTTCGATCGCCAGGGCCCGGGCCAGGGCCATGCGTTGCCGCTGGCCGCCGGACAGCTGCGCGGGCAGCCGGTCGCCGAACTGGGCCAGCTGGACCAGCTGCAGCAGCTCGTCCACGCGCCGGCGGATCTCGTGCTTGGGCACCTTGCGGATCTCCAGCCCGAACGCCACGTTCCTCGCCACCGTGAGGTGCTTGAAGGCGGCGTAGTGCTGGAAGACGAACCCGACGTTGCGCTTCTGCGCGGGGACCCCGGTGGTGTCGCGGCCGTCGATCTCGACGGTCCCGGTGTCCGCGGTCTCGAGCCCGCCGAGGATCTGCAGCAGCGTGGTCTTGCCCGATCCCGACGGGCCGAGCAGCGCGGTGAGCCCGCCGGAGGGCACGGAGAGGCTGATGTCGTCCAGCGCCACGAAGTCGCCGTAGCGTTTGCCGACGCCTGAGATCTCAATCCCCACGGGGGTCCTCTTTCGGTCGAAGGATCATGACGATCACCAGGGCGGCCACGGCGATCAGCGCGAGCAGGAAGCCGATGGCGTAGGCGCCGCCGGTGTCGAACCCCTGGTGGAGCCGCTGCACGGCGATCGTGGCGGTCTCGGTGCGGTTGACGATGCCGCCGGAGACGATCAGCACCGCGCCGAACTCCCCGATCGCGCGGGCGAAGGTGAGCACCACGCCGTAGGCCACGGCCCACTTGATGGCGGGCAGGGTGATGCGCCACAGGGTCTGCCGGCCGGAGGCCCCGAGGCTGCGCGCGGCGAGTTCCTGGTCGTCGCCGATCTCCTGCAGCACGGGCACCACGGCGCGCAGGACCAGCGGGAGCGAGACGAACGTGACGGCCAGGACGATGCCGGTGTAGGAGAACACCACGGAGACGCCGATCTCGGCCAGTGGCCGGCCGAGCCAGCCGTGCGCGGGCCCGTAGGCCAGCAGCAGCGCCAGACCCACGATGATCGGCGAGACCGACACCGGCAGGTCCATGAACGAGCTCAGCAGCCGCTTGCCGGGGAACTCGTGCCGCACCAGCAGGATCCCCAGCGTGATGCCGAAGACCGTGTTGAGCACCACCGCCCACAGCGCGCTGGAGAGCGTGACGAGCAGGGCGTTCTGCACGGACGGGTCGCCCAGCGCGGAGACCAGGTGGTTGTTGCCGTCGAAGAAGGTGCGTTGCACGATCATCGCCAGCGGCCAGCCGACGAGGAGGAACAGGTAGGTGACGACGACGACGAGGCGCACGAGCCCCCACGTCGGCACCGGCCGGCGCCGCCGAACCGGCTCGCCGGCCGGGGTCATGGCGGTCGGGCCGTGCTCAGCCATGCCGTGCCACCCGTCGCGAGATGAGGTCGAGGATCCCGATGGCCAGGAGCGCCACCAGAAGCAGCACCACCGCGACGGTGGCGGCGGCGGCCACGTCGTCGATCTCGATGTAGCTCTGGATGCGGATCGGGGCGCCCTCGGAGATGTTGGGCCGGTTGCCGGTGAACAGGACCAGCGCGCCGAACTCCCCGACCCCGCGGGCGAAGGACAGGGTGGCCCCGGCGGCGATCGCGGGGGTCAGGGTGGGCAGGACGATCCGCCGGAACGTGGTGGCGCGGGACGCCCCGAGCGACCGGGCGGCCTGCTCCACCTGGGGGTCCAGCTCGAGCAGCACCGGCTCGACCGTGCGGACGACGAACGGCAGGGTGACGAAGAGGACCGCGAGGAACACCGAGTACGGCGTGCCGGCGATGGTCAGGCCCATCGGGCTGTTGGGCCCGTAGAGGCTGAGCAGGACCAGACCCGCCACCAGCGACGGCAGGGCGAAGGGGATGTCGATCACGAGCTCGATCACCCGCTTGCCGGGAAGCCGGTCGCGGACCAGGACCCAGGCGATGAGGGTGCCGACCACCACGTTGACCACGGTCGCCGCGAGCGCCGACAGCAGCGTCAGCCTGATCGCGTTGGCGGTCTGGACGTTGGTCAGCGTGGACCAGAAGGCCTGCCAGCCGCCCTCCGCCGAGGAGAGAACCACCAGGGCCAGCGGGATGAGGACCAGCAGGCTGAACCACAGCACGGACACGCCGAGCGCGACCGACGCCGGCCGGGTGAGCGTGGTGCGGGCCCCGCGTCGCCGACGCCGGGGGACCGGCGTCGGCGACGTGACGGATGGTGGGACGACGGCGGTCATCGTCAGTTCAGGCCCGACTTCCGGATGATCCCGGTGATGATCCCGTCGTCGTCGAAGTACGTGTCCACGACGGCCTTCCAGCCGCCGAAGTCGCCGTCGACCGTGTAGAGCTCGGGGACCTCCGGGAACGGGTCGGAGGGGTCGGCCACGCCGTCGATCTGGCTGGTGTCGACCCGGTCGGCGACCGAGGCCAGGGGCCGGAACCCGTACCGCGCGTAGATCTGCTGCCCCTCGGCGCTGAGGGCGAAGTCCAGGAAGCGCTGCGCGGTCTCCGGCGCGGAGGTGGTCACGGCCGCGGGGTTCTGGATGAGCAGGCTGCGGTCCGGGACGATGTACTCGTACTCCTGGCCCTGCTGCTTCCCGAGGATGGCCTCGTTCTCGTACGAGATGAGCACGTCGCCCGTGCCGTCGAGGAACGCGGTGGTGGCGTCGCGGCCCGAGCCGGGGAACGCCGCGACGTTGCCGATCACGGCCTCGAGGAACTCGGCGGCCTGCGCCTCGGTGCCGCCCTTCTGCAGGACCGACGCCCACGCGGCGAGGATGTTCCAGCGCGCCGCACCCGAGGAGCCGGGGTTGGGGGTGACGATCTCGACGTCGTCGCGGGCCAGGTCCTCCCAGTCGGTGATGTTCTTGGGGTTGCCCTGGCGGACCACCAGCACCACCACGGAGTCGGTGAGGAAACCCTTGTTCTCCCCGGAGTTCCAGCCCTGGTCCACCAGGCCGGCGTCGACGAGCCTGGTGACGTCGGGCTCCACGGAGAAGTGGACGACGTCAGCCGGCTGCCCGTTGGCCACGGCGCGGGACTGGTCGCCCGAGGCCCCGTAGGAGGTGAGCCAGCTGGTGCCCTCGCCGTCCGGGGTCTCGGCGAACGCGGCCTGCACGGCGGCGTTGCCCTCGGCCGGGACGGCGAACCCGACGATCGACAACTCGTCGCCGGACGCGGACCCGCCGCACCCTGCCACGAGGGCCGCGGTGAGCCCCACACCCAGGATGCTGGTCCCCAGCCTCGTGATGGTCCTTCTGCTGATCATGTGCTGTCCACTTTCGCCGTGTCTGCCGGGCGGCATCGTCAGGCGAAGGTAACGAGACCGGACACGGACCGCGAAGTGTTTTGTTCACCGTGAACCGAACCCGGCACGCGCGCCGGGCACGGTCTACGGGCGCAACGAGGTGGGACCTACCGGCGCCCCGCCGCGTCGGGCGGGGGGTCCGCCGGCCGTCCCCCGGTGAGCAGCTCCGTCAGCTCGTCCACCCAGGCCTCGTCCAGCGCGGCGTCGCGGCGCACGAGGATGCGGAAGATCACCGCGCCGGCGACCGCCTCGACGAGCACCGGCAGGTGATCCCCCTCGCGGTGTTCACGGCCGACGCGGGTGTCGAACGCGGTGAGGTTGCCCGACAACCGGGTGATCATCCGCGCGTGCAGGTCGGGGTCGGCGACGGTGTCGGCGATCAGGCCCGGCAGCGCCACCCGCACCTCGGGCCGGTCGAAGATCGCCCGGACCGCCTCGACCAGGGCCCTGATCGCGGACCGGGCGTCACCGGACTCGTCGGGGGCGGGGATCGGCTCGGCGGACAACACCGCCTCGTGGACCAGCTGCGTCTTGCCCGACCACCGCCGGTAGATGGCGGCGGTGGTGGTCCCGGCGCGGACGGCGACTGCCGAGAGGGTCAGCCCGGGGTAGCCCGTCTCGAGCAGCAGCTCGCGGGTCGCGGCGATGACCGCGGCGTCGATCCTGCCGTCGCGCGGCCGGCCCGAACCGGACCGGCCGGAAGCGGGACGAGGCCGCGCCGTCTCGGCCGATTCCCCGCGGTCCGCGCCCGCATCTGCTGTCATGGGCTCACCCTAGTTCCAATACAGCGCGAATCGTATCTCCAGGGAGAGCCCCATGAAGGTCATGACCGCCCTGTTCGGGCCCACCGACGCGGTGCACCGCGCGGAGGCGCTGCGCGAGGCCGGCGCCTCCGGGGTCTTCACGTTCGAGGGCCCGCACGACGTGTTCACCCCGCTGGTCCTGGCCTCGCAGGTGGCGGGCCTGGACGTGATGTCCAACGTGGCGATCGCGTTCCCCCGCAACCCCATCCAGCTCGCGCACCAGGCCCACGACCTCCAGACGCTCAGCGGGGGCCGGTTCATCCTGGGCCTGGGCACGCAGGTGCGCGCGCAGATCGAGAAGCGCTACGGCGCCGCGTTCGACCGCCCGGTCGAGCGGATGACGGAGCTGGTGGGGGCGCTGCGGGCGGTCTTCGACACCTGGGCGACCGGCGAGCGGCTGGATTTCCGCGGCGAGTTCTACCGGCACACC
Organism: uncultured Dietzia sp.; assembly: GCF_937873725.1. Classification (GTDB taxonomy): domain Bacteria; phylum Actinomycetota; class Actinomycetes; order Mycobacteriales; family Mycobacteriaceae; genus Dietzia. The sequence goes on along the minus strand of NZ_CALMYY010000077.1, from coordinate 1,850 downwards.
CTCATGACCCCGACCTTCGTCCCCGGGCCCACCCCGTACGGGCCGCCGCCGATCTACCTCGGCGCGCTCGGGCCGCGCCTGACCCGCGCCGCCGCGGAGGTGGCCGACGGGCTGCTGGTGATGCCGTTCGGGACCACCAGGTTCCTGCGCGAGCACACCCTGCCCGCCGTGCGCGCCGGGCTCGCGGCCGCCGGCCGGCGCGAGGAGGACTTCGAGGTGGTGCCCGAGGTGATCGTGTCCGTGGCCACGGGCCGGGACGACGACCACCTGTCCACCCGCCGGCTGCTCGCCTTCTACGGCTCCACACCCGCGTACAGGCCGGTCCTGGACGCCCACGGCTGGGGGGACCTGCAGCCCGAGCTCAACGCCATGTCCAAGCAGGGCCGCTGGCAGGAGATGACCTCGCTGATCAGCGACGACATCCTCCACACGATCGCCGCGTGCGGCACCCCGGCGGAGGTGGCCGCGCACGTCCGCGACCGCGTCGAGGGGGTGTCCGACCGGCTCTGCCTCTACCAGACCGGCCCCATCGCGACCGACGCGCTGGCCCAGATCGTCGACGCGCTGGCGGCCGACCGGTGACGCCGACGGCGGTCGACCTCGACGACGTCCGCGACGGACGCTACGGCGGGAAGGCGGCGGGCCTGGCCGAGCTCCGGCGCCTCGGCCTGGATGTGCCGCCGGGATTCGTCATCGCGGACGCCTCGGCCGACCTCGTCGTCGTCGACCTCTCCCGGTGGTTCACCCGCATGGCCGAGGCGGGCGCCACGCCCGTGGCCGTGAGGTCCTCCGCGGTCGGCGAGGACGGCGCCGAGCAGTCCTTCGCCGGCCAGTACGACACGGTCCTGGGCGTGGACTCGGCCGAGGCCCTCGCCGACGCCGTCCGGACCTGCGTCGGGTCCACGCACTCCCGCCGGGCCTCGGCGTACGGCGGGGGCGCCACGCCAGCGATGCACCTGGTGGTGCAGCAGATGGTCGACGCCCGCGCCGCCGGGGTGGTGTTCACCGCCGATCCCGCGACCGGGCGTCGCGACCTCATGGTGATCGACGCGGTGGCCGGGCTCGGGGACGCCCTGGTGGACGGCACCCGCCCGCCGGAGCACCTCGTCCTGGACGCCCGGGGCGAGGTGGTGGTCCACGAGTCCCCCGACGACGACGAGGTGGTGCTGGGGCCGGAGGAGATCGCGGCCATCCGGGCGGGCGCCTCGGGCGCGGCGCTCCACTGGGGCCGGCCGATGGATCTGGAGTGGGCGATCGACCGGGACGGGCGGCTGTGGTGGCTGCAGGCCCGGCCGATCACCACCCTGCCCGGCGACCTGGGCGCGATGGACTCCCCGGTCGCCGGGGCGGACCACGTCTACACGCGCTGCAACATCGGCGAGATGATGCCGGGGGCGTTCTGCCCCCTGACGGCGTCGGTCTCCGGGTTCGCGATCGACCACGCCATGCAGGCGATCCAGGTGGTGGCGCGGGCGCAGCCGGGCTACGAGCGGCCGTGGCTGCAGGTGGGCTACTTCTCCGGACACCTGTTCCTCGACCTCACCGAGGGGACGGCGCTGAGCTCGGGCATGGTGGGCAACTCCCTGGAGCAGTTCTCCACCTCGATCTGCGGGCGGGTGGTGGAGGAGCTGGTCCCCGCGCCGCCCGAGCCGTTCCTGCGCAGGCTGGGCAACACCATCCGGCTCTCCGCCTTCGCGCTCTCCGCCGGCCCGGCGATCCGGCGGCTGGAGGGGCGGATCGCCGGCTGGCGGGTCCCGTCCGGCGGCGATCCGCGGGGGGGGCTGGGGCGGTTGGGGGGGGGGGGTGGGCGGGAGTTCGGGGTCACGCCGGCGGCCGGGGGCGCGTCCCCC
>NZ_CALMYY010000076.1 GCF_937873725.1 uncultured Dietzia sp. | reverse complement strand
CCACCTCACCAACCCACCAGGCAGCACACGACGCACACGCAGACGCTAACCGCAGACGGCCTGGTGCCCCCTCTCGGAGGCCTCACCGCCGCCAGGTGCCCGAACGCCGGGCGACTTCATGGACGGCATCGATCTCCCGGATGTCCAGTCGCTGCGGCTGCGACTCGAGGAACCGTGTGATGCCACGGCGGGGAACCACCGCGACCGCACCGTCGGCGGGCTGACTCTTGACGGTGAATCCCCCGCGGGCCCCTACGACCGCGATCAGGCCACTGGCGTGGACCGGGAAGCCGACGTGCTCGGTGAGCAGTCTCGATGCACGCCTCGCCTCGTGCCGGGCTTTGCGGACGTACGGGACGCGGGTGCCGTTGACCATGAACGTGTCCCCACCCACCCAGATCGACGCTGTCGGATGATGCTTGGAGTTCACGGTGAAGACTCCCCCAGGCCCGATCACCACGTGGTCGATGTCGGCGCCTCGCTCACCCACCTGCACCGCGTGCAGGATCCTCCACCGAGGACCCAGCCTGGCCAGCTCCCGGGCGACGGCCTCTTCGCCGTCCGCGCCGATGCGCCACGCTCGCTCGGCGGTCTTTGCCCCGCCCACCCGGGCGAAAATGTGGCGGAGCGTGCCCTGTGCCTGGCGCTCGGCGAGTGCACGCTCGCGAGCGGCCGCACCGGCACGTACCCCGGAGAGGTCGCGGCCGCTCCCCATTGACGGAGGAGCCGAGGGGCCAGGTGAGGACGGCGGCGGCGGCACAGGCAGCGGCACCGGCCCCACCTGCGGTGATTGTCCGCACTGACGACGTTCCTGCGCCTCCAGGTGATCCCCGATCGCCTTGCGCAGCAATGGGAGGTTGGACATGTCATCCGAGTGGAAGCGACCTGACACCAGATCGAGATAGCCGAGGTCCGTTCCGCCGGGTGTCTCTGCATACAGACGGACTTGCCCGTGTCGGGCCCACCGCCGGACGATCCACTCAGTCTCTCGACCCCCTTGTGTCAACGACGAATCCTCACACCCGACGCGGTTGTGCGCAGAGGAATGGACCGTCCCACGGAGCAGGAATACTCCCGCGGGGACTTTTGTTTGACATGTCAGCAAGTTAGGATAAGCGGCATCACCGACGAAAGGCTCGCCATCATGCAGTTCGGAATCTTCTCCATCGCCGACATCACCCCGGATCCCCTGACCGGGGCCGTAGCCACCGAGCACGAGCGGCTCGACGCCGTGGTGGAGTACGCGGTGCAGGCCGAGCAGGTGGGACTCGACGTCTTCGCGCTGGGCGAGCATCACAACCCGCCCTTCGTCACGTCGTCTCCCACCACGACGCTCGGCTACATCGCGGGCCGGACCTCGGACATCATCCTGTCCACCGCCACGACGCTCATCACCACCAACGACCCGGTGAAGATCGCCGAGGACTACGCCATGCTCCAGCACCTCGCCGGTGGCCGGGTGGACCTCACGATGGGCCGCGGCAACACCGGCCCGGTGTACCCGTGGTTCGGCCAGGACATCCGGCAGGGCCTGCCCATCGCGATCGAGAACTACGAGCTCCTGCACCGGCTGTGGCACGAGGACGTGGTGGACTGGGAGGGCAAGTTCCGGACGGCCCTCCAGCAGTTCACCTCCACCCCGCGACCGCTCGACGGCATCGCCCCCTTCGTGTGGCACGGCTCGATCCGGTCGCCGCAGATCGCCGAGCAGGCCGCCTTCTACGGCGACGGCTTCTTCCACAACAACATCTTCTGGCCGATCAGCCACACCAAGCAGATGGTGGAGCTGTACCGGCGCCGCTACGAGCACTACGGTCACGGCGCCGCCGACCAGGCGATCGTCGGCCTGGGCGGCCAGTTCTTCGCGCGGAAGAACAGCCAGGACGCGGTCGACGAGTTCCGTCCCTACTTCGACAACGCCCCGGTCTACGGCAACGGTCCCTCGATGGAGGACTTCACCGCCCAGACCCCGCTGACGGTGGGATCGCCGGAGCAGGTGATCGACCGCTACATGACCATGCGCGAGCACGTGGGCGACTACCAGCGCCAGCTGTTCCTCATCGACCACGCCGGCCTGCCGCGCAAGACGGTCCTGGAGCAGATCGAGATCCTGGGCACCGAGATCGTGCCGGTCCTGCGGCGCGAGCTAGACGCGCTGCGCCCGGCACACGTCCCGGACGGCCCGACCCACGCCGCGCGGGTCGCCGCCCGCGACGCCGCCCTGGCCACCGCCGGCGACCCCGCCTACTCGGACGCCTATCGCTTCGGCACCGGTGACAACTGGACGGGCCTGACCGCCGAGGGCGGTCAGCGCGCCCAGGAGCAGTCGCTCGCGCGCGCCCGCCGCGACCAGGCCCGCCTGGCCGAGGCGCCGGCCGGGAAGGGGTCCAAGTGAGCACCCCGCAGAACGCGAACGCGGCGGGGCGGCCGCTCAACCTCGTCGTCGTCTCCGCCGGAACCTCGGTGCCGTCCAGCACCCGGATGCTGGCCGACCGGCTCACGTCCGCCACCCGCCACGCCCTCGCCCGCCACGGACACGACGTCCACGTGACCGTCCTCGAGGCCCGAGAGCTCGCACACGAGGTGGTCGACGCCACCATCACCCGCTTCCCCGGGGAGAGGCTGGCCGCGGCGATGGACGAGATCTCCCGGGCGGACGGGCTGATCGCGGTGACGCCGACGTACAACCAGTCCTACTCGGGCCTGTTCAAGGCGTTGTTCGACGTGATCGAGCCCGGCGCGATCGCCGGCGTCCCGGTGGCGCTGGGCGCGACCGGCGGGACCGCCCGGCACTCGCTGGCGATCGACTACGCGCTCCGCCCGATGTTCGCCTACCTCAAGGCCGACGTCGTGCCGACGACCGTCTTCGCCGCGTCAGAGGACTTCGGCTCCGTCACCACCTCGGCAGACGAGGACTCGCTGGCGACACGCACCGGCCGCGTGGGCACGGAACTCGCCGACTACATGCTCCGCTTCGCCGGGGTGACCGGAGGCGCGGTGGCGCCCACCCGGGCGGACGAGGGGCGGGGGCGCAGGACCGACGACGACGAGTTCGGCGACTTCGTCCCGATGGGCGACCTCCTGGGTCGCTGATCGGCCGAGGACGGCCCGTGTGCGTCTGGGGTCGCCAGCGAGGTCAGGAGTGATCGGCGCCCGGAGTGCGCTCCACGCCGGACCTGTCTGTGCCCTCGTCCGCCAACTGGTCCGGCTCGGGATGCTCGGCGTCGAAGCTCTCGGGGAGGTTCTTGATGTGCTTGTTCATGTTGCGGATGAGCAGCACGGTGGCGATGAGCAGCAGCAACACCACGGGGATGCCGATCGGCGAGGCCTTGCCGAACTCCGGGCCCATCGGACCGTCGTTGTACCCGGGAGTCCCCGGCGACTGGTTCTGCGCCACCACCATCACCGACTGGTACGCGAGGATCTGGACGTCCGGTCCCAGGGTGATCATCTCGGGTCCTCACTCGTGCTCGGTCCGACGGGGAGCGCGACGTACGGGTCGACTCCCTCGAACAGGTCTGACTCGTATTCTCCCTCAGCCGGCTGAGGGAAGCCCACCCGGCTGGCCGCGAGCTCGAACTCCTCGGTCGGCCACACCCGCTGCTGCATCTCCACCGGGGCCGCGAAGAACCAGCCGTTGGGGTCGATCTGGGTGGCGTGGGCCAACAGCGCCGAGTTGCGCTGCTCGAAGTAGTCCGCGCACTCCACCCGCGTGGTGACCCGCTCCATGATGTCCGGGCGGTCTCCCCACCGGGAGAGGAACTCCTCGAAGTGGCGGACCCCGTCGCGGGCGAACAACTCGTCGTCGAGCCGCTGCAGTCGGCTCTTGGGGAACCCGTGCGTGTAGTAGACCTTGGCCACCGCCCACGGCTCGCCGGCGTCCGGATACCGGGTCGGATCGGCGGCCGCGTCGTAGGCGGCCATCGACGCCGAATGCACCTTCAGGTGATCCGGGTGGGGATACCCGCCGTTCTCGTCGTACGTGATGATCACGTGCGGGCGGAACTCGCGGATCCTGGCGACCAGGGCGGCGGTGACCTCGTCGTCGTCGGCAAGGGCGAAGCACCCGGGAGGCAACGGGGGCAGCGGATCCCCCTCGGGCAACCCCGAGTCCACGTAGCCCAGCCAGTGGTGGTGGACGCCCAGGATGTCCGCCGCGCGCGCCATCTCGCGGCGCCGCACGCGGGGCAGGTCGGCGGTGACGTCGGGGCGGTCCATGGCCGGGTTGAGGATGCTCCCCCGTTCGCCGCCGGTGCACGTCTCCACCAGCACGTTCACCCCCTGCGCGACGTATCTGGCCATGGTCGCGGACCCCTTGGACGCCTCGTCGTCGGGGTGGGCGTGCACCGCCATCAGCCGGAGACCGGCCATCGTCGCACCTACCGTTCCTCAAGAGCTCGTTTCTGGATGTCCGCCCCATTCTATGGACCTCCGGCCCGGCGGTGCCCCCGGGCCGGTCCGCGGGAGGGCCCCGATACCCTGGGTGCATGAGTGAGTCGAGGTCGGACGCCACGCCGCAGGTCCCCGTGACCCCACCGGCCGGGCGCTACGACGACGCCGAGACCGGGTCGGCACTGACGGGCAAGGTCATGGCCGGGTTCCTCGTGGTTCTCGTCGGCGCGCTCCTGGTGGCCGGCGTGGTGACCATGTACCGCCTCAACGCCACCCCGGACATCACCGGCGAACTGTTCGGCGTGACGGTCGTCGACGACGGGCGGACCGACCTCGTCGTGAACGTCACCCGCGACGACCCGGCCACGCCCGTCTACTGCATCGTCCGCGCCCAGGACCAGACCAAGGGCGAGGTCGGCCGGCGCGAGGTGTACGTCCCGCCGTCCGAGTCCGGCACCGTCCAGGTCGAGACCTCCGTCGCCACCTTCTCGCGCGGATTCACCGGGGACGTGTACGGCTGCGGCGACGACGTCCCCGAGTACCTGCGCAGGTGACGGCCCCTCTCCGGACGCGACGCAGGTCAGTGCTGTGTTAGCATCGTCCCATCAGCACGGCTCCCACTGCGGAGCCGTGTTTTCGTTACAGCACCACGCACACGAACAGATTGGAGTGCGCTCATGGCGAACGACACCCAGGTCTACTGGCTCACCCAGGACTCCTTCGACCGCCTCACGGCCGAGAAGGAGGCGCTGATCGCCAACCGCCCGGTGATCGCCGCGGAGATCAACGAGCGGCGCGAGGAGGGCGATCTCAAGGAGAACGCCGGGTACCACGCCGCGCGCGAGCAGCAGGGCCAGGAAGAGGCCCGCATCCGCCAGCTCGACGATCTCCTGGCCACCGCCCAGGTCGGCGAGACGCCCACCGAGACCGGCGTCGCGCTGGTCGGGTCGGTCGTCCGCGCGTACTACAACGGCGACGAGGACACCAAGGAGACGTTCCTCGTGGGCACCCGCGGCGAGGGATCCGGCAAGGACGACCTGGAGATCTACTCCCCCGAGTCCCCGCTCGGCAAGGCCATCCTCGGTGCCAAGATCGGCGAGACCCGCGAGTACACCGCCCCCAACGGCAAGACGGTCTCCGTGACCATCGTGACCGCGGAGCCGTACCAGAGCTGACCGGGCTCATCCGGGTTCCGGTGGTAGGTTCTTGACGAATGTCGGGCCCGGATCGACCAGCCCGATCCCACGCCCGCGCAGCAGGAGTTCCACGTGTCACACGGTTCCCAGGACAGGCCCTTAGGCCCGGCCCCGACGATCGAGGCGGCGGCCGAGCGGGTTCTGGGACCGGCGCTGCGCACCGGCCAGTCGCCGTTCGAGGAGGACCTCTACACGTGGACCCCTGAGGTCGCGGAGGAGCTGGTCCGGCGGCTGGACGCCGACGCCGAGGAACAGTCCGGCGACTCCACCCGCTCCCCCGTCATGCAGGCGCTGCACGACCAGCTGGAGGGGGCCCCGCGGCCGGTGCTCCTGCTGGCCGCGGAGCTCCTGTACGTCCAGCAGTTGCCGCTGTCCACGGTCACCTCCCGCCTCAAGCGGGGGCGGATCCGCGACGTCCTGTCCTGGATGGAGAACCCGCCCGAGATCCCCGCCGACCTGGACGAGGCTCTCGGCGAGAAGGGCCCGCTCACCGGCGGGCTCGGGTTCAACGTCCAGATGCGGGAGCACCTGCGCTGGCTGTGCTCATTCGTCATCCACTGGGCCGACCTGGACGCGACCGAACGCGACGCTGCGCTGACGGACCCGTGGGAGTTCCAGCGCGCCGCCCGCTCGACGCCCGGCGACTGGCGGGCCATCCGCTACAGCCTCCAGTACCTGGCGTGGCCCGGGTACTTCCAGCCGATCGTCAAGCACGAGCACAAGACCCGGATCCGCGACGCCTTTGCCGACCTCATCGGCGGACCGTCGGGGATCGACGAGCTGGACATCGACCAGGACCTCCACCGCATCTCCGAGGTCCTCAGCGCGCAGCTCGGCCAGCCGGTCGACTGGTACCGGGGCGCCGTGGCCAACCAGTGGCAGCGGCACCGCGACGACCACTCGCGGCGGGCCTGGCTGGTCCGGCCCGGCCGCGGCGGGGTGGGACAGGCGGGCCAGTGGGTCGCGCAGAACCGCATCGCCCTGCCCGCCTCGCACCTGCCCCGCATCCCGGCGCACGCCAGCCGCCTCGAGGTCTCCCAGGCCGTCGAGCAGGGGTACCCGCACCTGGACTACCAGGCCCGGTTCCAGCTCACCGCCGAGCTGCACACCTTCCTGTCCCGGATGAGCCCGCAGGACGTGGTGGCCACCGTCGCCGACGCCAAGCTGCACCTGGGCACCCTCACCGACGACCTCGGCTACGTCGAGGACGGTGGCCAGCAGCTCGAACGCTCCGTGCGGTGGAGCGCGGTGACCCTCGACCTGGACACCCTCCCCAGCCCGCTGTCGGAGCTGATCGGGGAGCCCGGCACGGTCGTCGACCTCACCGACGGCCTGGACGCGCTGCTCGCGGTCATGCACCCCGGCCGCCACTCCGCCGAGTCCGCCGTGATCGAGGCCCCCGGTGCCGGCACCGTGCCCACCCTCCCGGAGGTCACCGAGGAACTCGCCGACGGCCTGCACATGCCGCGCAAGGAGTTGCAGGAGATCGTCGACACCCTGCAGCAGCGGCAGCAGATCGTCTTCTACGGCCCGCCCGGAACCGGCAAGACTTACCTCGCGCAGGAGCTCGCGCGGTTCCTGGCCGGCGCCGACGACCCGAGCCGCGTCCAGCTGGTGCAGTTCCATCCCAGCTACGCCTACGAGGACTTCTTCGAGGGCTACCGACCGACCCTCACCGAGTCCGGCCAGCCCGGATTCGCCCTCCAGGCGGGGCCGCTGCGCCGCCAGGCCGCCCGCGCCACGTCCGACTCGGGCCGCGAGCACCCCAGCTTCCTCATCATCGACGAGATGAACCGCGCGGACCTGGCCCGCGTGTTCGGCGAGATGTACTTCCTGCTGGAGTACCGCGACCGCACCGTGCTGCCGCAGTACTCCCCCGACACCTCGTTCCGGCTGCCCCGCAACCTGTTCATCATCGGGACCATGAACACCGCCGACCGGTCGATCGCGATGGTCGACGCCGCCATCCGCCGCCGCTTCGCGTTCATGGAGCTCCACCCCGACACCCCGCCGGTCGCGGGCGTCCTGCGCCGTCACCTCGAGGCCCGCGGCGCGAGCACCGAGCCCGCGGAGCTGCTGGAGGCGCTCAACTCCGAGATCGACGACTCCGACCGCGACCTCCGGATCGGCCCGTCGTACTTCATGAAGGACCAGGCCACCGAGCCCGGCGGGCTCGAGGCCATCTGGCGCTACGACCTGCTGCCGCTGCTCGAGGAGCACTACTACGGACGCCTGACCCGCGCGGAGGTGCACGAGCGCTTCGGCCTGGCCGCCCTGCGCCGGAAGATCGGCCGGGCATGATCGCTTCCTCGACGGACTCCGCGTCGGAGTCCATCGAGTTCGACGAGTTCGACCGCCGCGGCCGGCTCGTCTCGCTGAGCTGGGAGGGGGCTCAACACCTGTCGCAGACCGGGCTGGTGGAGGTCCTGCCCGCCGGCCGCGACACCTGGCGGCTGATACCGAGCGGGCGCGTGGGGTCGGTGCGGGTCGAGGGCCTGTCCGTGCGGGTCCTGCCCGCCGCCAGCCTGGGCCTGACGCAGCTGTTCTTCCTGCTGGACCACGCGGCCGACGACGCCTTCCTCCCCTCGGCCGTCCAGGCGCGGGACGACGACGAGTTGTGGTCCGCCGTGGCCGAGTCCATGGCCAGGTTGGCGCATCAGGCCCTCTCCGCCGGGCTCCTCCGCGGCTACCGCAGGGTCGACGAGGCGCTGACCACCGTGCGCGGCCGGATCCGCCTGGGAGACCAGATCCGCCGCCACCCGGGCATGACCATCCCCCTGGAGGTCACCTACTCGGAGTTCACCCCGGACATCGCCGAGAACCGGATACTGCGCACCGCCGCGCACCGGCTGCAGTTCCTCCCCGACCTGCCCGACGCCACCCGTCGGCGACTCGCGATGGTGGACGCGCGGTTGTCGGACGCCTCGCTCATCCCGCAGGGTGCCCCGGTGCCCGCGTGGACGCCCAGTCGGCTCAACGCCCGGTTCCAGGACGCGCTGGCGTTGGCGGACCGGATCGTGCGTCGGATCTCGGTGGAGGTCGAGGACGGGCACGCGGCGTCGGCGGCGTTCGTCACCGAGATGCCGGCGTTGTTCGAGCGCTTCGTGGCGGCCGAACTGACCGCCGCCCTCGACGGCCGTGGCGGACGGGTGCTGCAGAACCCCGTCGTCAACCTCGATTCCGGGACCGAATCCCCCGACGCCCCCTCCGGCCGCCACGGTGCGCCCGCCGCGGACGGCGACCACATCTCCGTGCGCACCGGCCTCGTGTACGAGGTCGACGGCGATCCGGTCACCACCTTCGTGCCGACGTATCCCACGGATCGCCGCGCCCGCGCCGCCGAGCACTACAGGCTGCTCGCCGCGTGCACCGCGCTCGGGGTGGACCGGGCCTACCTCGTGTACCCGGCCCAGCGACGCGGCGACACGCCCCAGCCCCGGCGGATCGTGCACACCGACATCTCGATCGTCGAGTACCCGGTGGATCTCTCCGGGGGACCCGCGGAGAGCCGCAGGGCTATCGTCGAACTGGCGGAGCAGGCCCGCACGCTGATCGCCCCGCCCGCCGCCCGCCACCGGACCGAGGGGAGAAGACACGCCCGATGAGCTCAACAGATGACCCGGCCCGACGCATCGTGGTCAACCTCGCCCTGGTCGCCGTCGGCACCGCCGGCGCGTACCGCGGGGCGTACGAACTCCTCGCGCAGCAGGCCAGGATCGCCCGGAAGGTCATCCCCAAGCCCAGCACGCGGCCCTTCGCCGGCGACGGCCTCTACCGGCCGGGCGCCGAGACGGCCGAGCCCTGGCGGCCCGGCATGACGTGCGACGTCCACATGATGATCTTCGGCGACTCCCTGGCCGCCGGCCTCGGCGCGGACACCGCCGGCGAGCTGCCCGGCGTGCTGTTGGCCCGCGGCCTGGCCGAGGAGTCGGGGTGGGACGTGCGGCTGAGCATCAAGGCGATCGTCGGCGCCACCTCCAAGGGACTGCCCGGCCAGGTCGAGGCCATGCAGATCGCGCACGGGCGACCCGACATCTCCGTGATCCTCATCGGCGGCAACGACATCACCGCCCGCAACGCGATCGGCCCCTCCGCCCGGCGCGTGGGCGAGGCCGTCGGGGCGCTCCGCGAGGGCGGCTCCCACGTGGTGGTGGGCACCTGCCCGGACCTGGGGATCATCAAGCCCGTCCCGCAGCCGCTGCGCTCGGTCATGGCCACGCTCAGCCGCCGGCTCGGCAACGCCCAGGCCGTCCAGGTCCGCCGGGCCGGTGGCGTGCCGGTGTCCCTGGCCGAGGCGCTGGCGCCGGAGTTCCACAAGCGCGGTGAGAGCCTCTTCTCCCCCGACCGCTTCCACCCCAACTCCGCCGGATACGAGCTCGCCGCGGGCCTGCTCCTGCCGGCGGTGTGCGAGGTGCTCGGCGTGTGGGACGAGGCGACGGACGAGGCCGCCGCCACCGTCGACGCGGTGGCGGATGCCGCCGGCGAGGAGCCCCGCGACTCCGTGGTCGCCCGCCTGGCCAAGCGGCTCACCGATTTCGTCCGTACCCACGAGGACGCGGACGATGAGGTCCAGAACACGTTCCTGCATAATGAGGACGTGGACGGCCAACCCGAGGGCACGGGCGAAGCCCGCGAGGCAGTGGACACCCTCCGCCGCCGGAGTCGGATCCTGCGATTGACCCGCTCCACCCGGGACCCTGAGGACTCGGAGTCCTGACCCCCGACCACACAGAGCACTCACCTGCAATGAAGGAGCTTTCCATGCCGGAAGCCGTTATCGTCTCGTACGCCCGTTCCCCGATCGGGCGCGCCAACAAGGGTTCCCTCGTGGGCATCCGCTCGGATGACCTCGCCGCCCAGATGGTCCGCGCCGCGCTGGACAAGGTCCCGGCGCTCGACCCCACCCACATCGACGACCTCATGCTGGGCTGCGGCCTGCCGGGCGGCGAGCAGGGCTTCAACATGGGTCGTGTCGTCTCCGTGCTCGCCGGCCTGGACACCGTCCCCGGCACCACGGTCAACCGCTACTGCTCCTCCTCGCTGCAGACCACCCGCATGGCCCTGCACGCGATCAAGGCCGGCGAGGGCGACGTGTTCATCTCCGCCGGTGTCGAGACCGTGACCAACTTCGCCAAGGGCACCGCCGATCACTGGCCGGACACCCACAACCCGAGGTTCGCCGACGCGGAGGCCCGCACCATCGCGCGCGCCGAGGCCGGCGCCGATGTGTGGACCGACCCCCGTGAGGCCGGCCTCCTGCCGGATGTCTACATCCCCATGGGCCAGACCGCCGAGAATGTCGCGCAGCTCACCGGCATCACCCGCGAGGAGCAGGACCGCTGGGGCGTCCGCTCGCAGAACCGCGCCGTCGAGGCCGTCGAGCGCGGCCACTTCGCCAACGAGATCACCCCGGTCACCATGCCCGACGGCACCGTGGTCTCCACCGACGACGGCCCGCGGCCCGGCACCACCTACGAGAAGATCTCGCAGCTCAAGCCCGTGTTCCGCCCCGACGGCACGATCGCGGCCGGCAACTGCTGCCCGCTCAACGACGGCGCGGCCGCGCTCGTGATCATGTCCGACACCAAGGCCAAGGAGCTGGGCCTCACGCCGCTCGCGCGGGTCGTCTCCACCGGCGTCTCGGGCCTCTCGCCCGAGATCATGGGCCTCGGCCCGGTCGAGGCGGTCAAGAACGCGCTGCGCATCGCCGGCAAGTCGGTCTCCAACATCGACCTGTTCGAGATCAACGAGGCGTTTGCCGTCCAGGTGATCGGCTCCGCCCGCGAGCTCGGCATCGAGGAGGACAAGCTCAACGTCAACGGTGGCGCCATCGCGCTCGGCCACCCGTTCGGCATGACCGGCGCCCGCATCACCGCCTCGCTCATCAACAACCTGCAGGCGCAGGACAAGCAGTTCGGCGTCGAGACCATGTGTGTCGGCGGCGGCCAGGGCATGGCCATGGTGCTCGAGCGCCTCAGCTGATCCCCACCTGACGCCCACCTCGCGGCGTCCCGAAGAGCGTTCCGACCGCATCGCCCGAGTGGCGGCGGTCGGAACGCTCTTCTCGTCTCCGCCCCTCCGGCTCACGCTGCCCCTCCGGCTTGCGCTGGCGGAATGCTCGCAAATCGCTCGCTTGCGCTGGGGGTCCGGACCGAAGCGGCAGCGCAACCCGAGCTCTCCGCCGCCCCGAAATGCCGGCGGCCCCGGCTCCCCACGCAGGGGGCCGGGGCCGCAGGTCGTCGGCTAGGAGCCGCGTCCGATCAGTTGCGGAAGTAGCTCATCAGTCGCAGGATCTCGATGTACAGCCACACCAGGGTGACGGTCAGGCCGAGCGCGACGCCCCACGCCATCTTGGCCGGGGCACCGGCGCGCACGAGGCGGTCGGCGTTGTCGAAGTCCAGCAGGAAGCTGAACGCCGCCAGGCCGATGCACAGGAGGCAGAAGGCGATCGCGATCGGGCCGCCGTTGTACAGCGGGTTGGTGCCCGTGAAGAAGCTCAGCAGGATGCTGCCGAGTGCGGCGAACAGCACGCCGACCAGGGCCGCGGACATGAAGCGCGTGAACTTGGGCGTAACGCGGACGGCACCGGTCTTGTAGACGAACAGCATTCCCACGAACACGCCGATGGTGCCGAGGATGGCGCTGCCGACCGCACCCAGCACGCCCCCGGTGCTCTGCAGGTCGATGGTGAACAGGTACGTGGCGGCGCCGACGAACAGTCCCTCGAAGGCGCCGTAGGTGAGGGTGACGGGCGCGGAGTCCATCTTGCGGGCGAAGGTGGCCACGAGCACCGTGATGAGTCCGCCGATGCCGCCGACCAGCAGGAGCGGCATGAGCAGGCCCGGGTTGCCGTCGATCAGGGTGAAGGCCAGGACGCCCACCACGCTGAGCAGGCCGAGCGTGATGGCGGTCTTGGTGACCACGTCGTCGATCGTCATGGGCCGCGTGTCCGCGCCGAACTGCGGCTGCACCTGGGGCGTGCCGTAGCCGGGCTGGGCGCCGAAGCCCTGCTGGCCGTACTGGCCCTGCTGGAAGGTGGCACGGCCGGCACCACCGAGCTGGGTGGCGCCACGGGCGCTGTCCTGGGACAGGGAGCTGAAGACCGGATTGCTGCTGCTGCGCATCGAGGTCCCTTCGGATAGTCGGGGAAGGTCGGTGATCGAGAGTCCCCGCCGGGTCAGCGACGAATCACTCGTACCACTGCAACGCGCGGGCCCACCTGAGTGTTCCCGTCGTCGTGACACCATCCTGCCCGACTGGTCACCCGACCAACAGCGTGGGCGCTAACGATATGTCGTTGACAGTCGTTGGAGTGGCGTTGATACTCGTGGACGAAGCGGGCTCCACGCGGGGGCCCCGGACACCAGGAGAGACGATGCGCAACCACGACATCGGACATCCGCGACACGGCGGCCACCCCGGCCGCCCGCGCGGGCATCGCAGGGGTCATCGCCACGACCACGGTCACGGCGGGGGGCCCTTCGGACCGGGCGGGCCGTTCGGACCCGGCGGACCCTTCGGCCCGGGTGGGCCGTTCGGACCGTTCGACGAGGGACGCGGGATGCGGCGCGGCGCCCAGCGGCGACGACGACGAGGGGACGTCCGGCACGGAGCGCTCCTGCTGCTGGCGGAGGGGCCAATGAACGGCTACGGGATCCTGCGCGAGCTGGCCGAGCGCAGTGGCGGGACCTGGCGACCCAGCTCGGGCGCGGTGTACCCCGCGCTGTCGCTCCTGGAGGACGAGGGACTGATCGGCCCCGCGGAGGACGCCGGTCCCAAGCACTACCAGCTCACCGATGCCGGCCGCGCGGAGCTGGAGCACCTCGCCGACCGCCCCGCGCCGTGGGACGACGCCACCGAGGAGGCCACCTCCCGACTCGGCGGGGACGCCGAACTCTGGAAGGCCTTCGGCGACGCCGCCATGGCGGTGCGGGCCGTCGTCCAGACCGGCGACCAGGCCGCCGGCGCCGCCGCGACCGAGGAGCTGGTCGCGCTCCGCAAGCGCCTCTACGGCCTACTGGCGGACGCCGACGGCTGAGCGACCCGTCAGCCCACGCCGTTCTTCTCGAGGAACCGACGCAGGTCGGCGGTGTCGGTGATGAAGTTGAACGCCTGGCTCTCACCCCGGATGGTGTACGAGTTCACGCCGACGACCTTGCCCGCCTCGTTGACGGTCGGACCACCGGACATCCCCGCGCTGATGTCCGCGTTGATCTCGTAGCCGGCCACCCCTCGCGGAGAGATCTGCTTGGACGAGATCGTTCCGGTCTTGAACGAGGGGTTTTGGATGGACATCGTGTTGGAGACGTCGGCGACCGCGGCGGGGAACCCGATCGACGTCACGCTGTCGCCCGTCTGCGGGTCCTCGTCCGCGACGTTCATCACCGGGGGCTGGGAGTCGGGGCGGAGCCCGTTGGCCCGGAGGAGGGCGAGGTCCCCCTTCTCGAACGGCAACACGTCCACGACCTGCACCGGGATCCAGTCGGAGATGGTGGCGCCGTCGATGTTCGGCTGCTTGGTCATCACCTGCACCTCGATCTCGGATCCGTCCTTGAGACCCTCGACGGTCCAGTTGATCTCCGCATCGACCCTCTCCTCCTCGGTGACGTCGTAGTCCGAGAGGAATGTGCTGATCAGGGCGGAGCGCCCCTCGTCCTGATCCACACAGTGCCCGGCGGTCATGATCTCGCCGCCCTCGCCCGCCATCCAGCCCGTGCAGGAACCGACGGCGGTGACCTCGTCGGACCACACGTACTCGCCGTTCTCGCCGCCCGGGTACAGGACGTACCCCGTGACCGTGGTCATGAGGAAGACCACCGAATCCTCGAGCACCTGCGGACTCACCGACGCGTTGTCGGCGGACGGGGAACTGGACGCGATCGTGCCCGTGCCGCCACCGTCGGCGGGCGGGTCACTGGTCCCGAGGGAGAAGCTGCATCCGGCGGTCGTGGCGAGCGCCACGGCGGCCAGGAGGGAAAGGGACGATCGTCGTAGGCTCACGCCGCACTCCTTAGCCATGTGAGGAAACCCTCACGGTGTGGGCGTGACGGACACTACTCCGGATCAGCACGATTCCCTAGAGGATTCTTTCCGCCACAACCACCGCCGCCGTCGCACACTCCGCCCAGAGACCACCCGAAGGGACCCGCCATGACCGCCCTCGTCGTCTAGCCCACGAGGC
Source organism: uncultured Dietzia sp. (assembly GCF_937873725.1). GTDB lineage: Bacteria > Actinomycetota > Actinomycetes > Mycobacteriales > Mycobacteriaceae > Dietzia. The sequence continues at coordinate 10,375 of NZ_CALMYY010000076.1, read as the reverse complement.
GCCGCCGCTGACCGGGCTGGCAGTGGACCTGCTCGTCGTGGGCACCCCCACGCACGCCTTCGGCCTCAGCCGGGAGGGCACCCGCGAGGACGCCCACCGCCGCGGCGGCGGGCTCATCACCTCGGGCGTGCGCGAATGGCTCGACGCCGCCGGCCGGGCCTCCCTCGACGTGGCCACGTTCGACACCCACGTCCGCCACCCCGACCTACCGGGACACGCCGGCAGGAAGATCGCCAGGAGACCGAGAAAGTTCGGGTGCCGGCTGGCGGCGGACCCCGAGACCTTCTACGTCGACGGCTACGAGGGGCCGCTTCTCCCCGGCGAACTGGACCGGGCCCGGGAGTGGGGCGCCCGGCTGGGAGGCCCCGGCGGGCGGACCTGACCCGGCTCGCCGACCTGCGGTTGCATATACCCCTAGGGGTATGTAATCTCGGGAGTGCCGAGCTGCCCGAACCGGGCCGCCCGATTTCGACTCCCCGAGGAGAACAGACATGTGCCGTCAAGCCACCTGCAAGAAGTGCGGAAAGACCACCTGGGCCGGCTGCGGGATGCACGTCGACCAGGTGATGGCCGGCGTGCCCAAGTCCCAGCGCTGCCCGGGCCACGAGGCCGAGCCCAAGGAGGGCTTCTTCGCGAAGATGTTCGGCCGGTAGTACCCGACCACCACGCCGGGACCCCTCGGCGGGGGCAGACTGGTCCACGAGGAGTGATTCCATGGACCGGTCGGTGGACGTGGTGGTGGTCGGCGCGGGCATCGCCGGGTTGGTCGCCGCGCGCGAGCTGACCCGGGCCGGCCGCGAGGTGATGGTCCTCGAGGCCCGCGACCGCGTCGGCGGGCGGTTGCTCAACGCCGAGCTGCCCGGCGGCACCCCGATCGAGATCGGCGGACAGTGGGTCGGCCCCACCCAGCACCGCGTCCTCGCGCTGATCCGCGAGCTGGGCCTGCGGACTTACCCCACCCATGTCGCGGGCCGGCACATCGCCGAGCTCGGCGGTGCCAGGTCGGAGTACACCGGCCGGATCCCGCGGCTCGATCCCGTCACGCTGGCCGACATCGGCCAGACCCAGTGGCGGCTCGACCGCATGGCCGCGGCCATCCCGCTCGGCGAGCCGTGGACCGCGGTCGGCGCCGGCCGGCTCGACCGCCAGACCTTCGACACCTGGCTCGCGCGCACGGCGCGGACCCGCCGCGGCCGGGCCTTCTTCCGCCTGGTCACCGAGGCCGTCTTCTCCGCCGGACCGGAGGACCTCTCCGCGCTGTGGGCCGGGTTCTACATCGGCTCCGCCGGCGGGGTCGACGCCCTGATCGACACCGCCGGCGGGGCGCAGCAGGACCGGGTGGTGGGCGGGGCGCAGGTGATCGCCCTGCAGATGGCGCGCGAGCTCGGCGACAGGGTCGTGCTGGACAGCCCGGTCACCGGGATCGAGTGGGGCGACGCGGGGGCCCGCGTGCGCTCCGACCGCGGGACCGTGAGCGCCCGACGCGTGGTGATCGCGGTGCCGCCGCCCCTGGCGTCGAGGATCCGCTACTCCCCCGGGCTGCCCGGCGACCGCGATCAGCTGGTCCAGCGGATGCCCATGGGCCGGGTGATCAAGGTCAACGTGGTCTACGCGGAGCCGTTCTGGCGCACCGACGGCTGGAGCGGCCAGGCCAACAGCGACTCCCGCCCGCTCGGCACGGTCTTCGACAACACCCCGCACGACGGCGGGCCCGGGGTGCTGGTCGGATTCCTCGAGGGCCGCCACGCGGACCGCGGCGCGCGGATGACCGCCGCCGATCGCCGGGCGCTGGTCCTGGAGGACCTGGCCGGCTACTTCGGCCCCCGCGCGCGTGAGCCGATCGGGTTCATCGAGCGCGACTGGGCCGAGGAGGAGTACAGCCGCGGGTGCTACGGCGCGTTCGCCACCCCGGGGACGCTGACCCGCTTCGGCCCCCACCTCCGCCGCCCCGTGGGCCCCCTGCACTGGGCGGGCACGGAGACCGCCACCCGGTGGGCCGGGTACATGGACGGCGCGGTCGAGTCCGGGCAGCGGGCGGCGCGGGCACCCTGGTCCCCCTAGTCTGCCCGCTCAGCCTCCGTCGACCCCGTAGGGCAGTCGGTCCATCGCCCACGCCCAGTCGATCCGTTCCTGCTCCAGCCTGACCCGCTCACCCAGGCGGTCGGAGACCAGGTCGTCGTAGACGGCGGCCTCCCGCGGCGTGAGCCGGTCCAGCGTCGCGCTGGTGGGGGTGGTCTCCCGGCCCCACCGCTCGCGGTGCGCGGTCAGGGTCTCGGCGTCCATGAGAAAGGACCGGACATGCGGCAGGTGCACCCGCAGCCGGTGGAGGATCGCGAACCCGTGCGTGTCGAGGTCCCCCCAGTAGTGCACCTCCGCCCCGCCGAGCGCCCCCCACCGGCCGAGCCGGGCGACGTCGAACCCCTTCCCCCAGATCAGGACACCGCCGACGGGGACGGGGAGCGTGAGGTAGGTGATCTCGTTCTCCACCACCACGGCGTCCGAGACCGCCCACTCGAGGTCGTCGAGCTCGTCGGCGCGGACCGACAGCTCGGACACCGGCACGGGCGCCGCGGATCGGGACGGCCGCAGCCGCACGTACTCGGGTTTGCCGCGCAGCCCGAGGTCGGTGAGGAACCCGCCCGCCTGCCGGGACACCCCGAGCAGCTCGGCGAGCACCGGCCGGTGGCCCTCGACGAACTTGGTGTCCACCCCGGGGGCGTCGATCTGTCGGAGGTACCGATCCGACCCCCGGGCGGCGTCGAGCCAGCGGTACGCCGCGAGAAGCTGCGACCAGTCACCCGCGTGGGACAGCGCGGACACGGGAGTGCGGAGCAGCCAGTCCCGGACCGCCGGGTCGGGGGACGCGGCGAGCATCGCGCGGAACTCGGTGACCTGCCCGCCCGCCCCGAGCAGCCGCCAGGCCTGCTCGAAGCGCTCGACGACCGCGTGCGACGGGATCCGGTTGCGCCCGAACCGCCTGCCCCCGACCTCCTTGTACCGCACGGTGTAGCGCTCGCCGGCGCGGCTGCCGTCCTCGATCGCGGCCGCCCAGTCCTGGACCTCGCCCAGCCGCTCGCCGAGCTCTGCGGTCCGCGGGCCCGCGAGCGGGATCTCGAGCGCCTCGAACGGTTCGCCGCGGCCGAACGCGCCGAGCAGGGTGCCGTCGTCCCACCGCCGCCGCACCTTCGCCCGCACGGTGTCGGGGGTCGCCCACCGGCGTCCGTCGCCGGGCATCAGCCGCCTCCGCGTTGCTCGTGGTATTCCTCCGTGGTCATCATGACGAGCCGGGAGTAGCGGCCCTCGACGTTGTCCACGTAGCCGATGGAGCGGACGTACGGCGCGATCACGTGGACCTTCTGCAGCGGCGTCACGATGAGCAGCTGGATGCCCAGCTTGGCGAACAACTCGAGGGCGTACCTCGTGGACGCGTCGGACCCACGGCCGAAGGCCTCGTCGATCACCGCGAAGCGGAAGTCGCGGGCCTTCTCCGCGCCCCACTCCAGGCCGAACTGGTAGGCCAGCGACGCGGCGAGGATGGTGTAGGCGAGCTTCTCCTTCTGCCCGCCGGACTTGCCGTCGGAGTCGCGGTAGTGCTCCCACTCCTCGTCGGTCTCGCGGTCGCGCTCGGACGCGGAGAAGGTGAACCAGTTGCGCACGTCGGTGACCCGGTCCCGCCACGTGCGGTCCGTGTCGCTGTGCCCCTCGCGGCCCCGAAGCCGCTCGAGGATCACGCGCACGTCCTGGTAGCGCTGTTCCGAGTAGCGGTCGTCGCCGCCGATCGCGTCGTCTGTGACGGCCCGCAGGTCCGATCGGAACGCCCGGACCTCCTGGTTGACCGTGTTCTCGCGATCCAGGCGGACGTAGCGGCCGGGGTTGAAGTCGATCGCACCGAGCGCCTCGTTGATCCGCTCCACCTTCTGCTGGATGTCATCGGCCTGGCGCAGGAGCCAACTGTGGAAGCCGGCGAGCTCGCGGATGGCGTTGGTCTTGAGTTGCTTCTCGAACTCCTCCACGAACCGCGGCAGGTCGTCCTGCGCCACCTGCTCGTGGAACCGGACGTACTCCGCGCGGGCGTCGACGGACTGGTCCATCTCGGTGGTCTGCTCCGGCCACCTCCGCCGGATCTCGGCCATCCCCTGCTGCAGGCTCGTGGTGTACCCGTTGAGTTCGCGCTGCGTGCGGTCGACCTCCTTGTCGAGCGCGTCCTGCAGCCGTCGCTCCACCTGGTGGGTCTCGTCCGCCGTCTCCGCGCGGGCGCGGCCCTCGCGGTCGCGCAGCCTCGGGTACACCTCGCGGGCCGCGGCGCGCAGCTCCTCGCCCAGCTCGGTGAGGGTGCGCTCGTCGCCGGCCATCTGCCGGGCCTCGTGGTCCGCCCGGCTCTTGGCCCCGCCCAGCGAATCGGCCAGCGCGCGTTCCGTCGAGGTGAGCTCGCCGGCGTGCGCGTCGACCTGGTCCAGGCGCCGGTTGATCTCCGCCAGCTCACTGCTCCCCTCCAGGAGGCGGCGGCGTTCGGCGTCGGCGGCGTCGGCCCGGTCCCGGGCCTCCTCCCAGTCCAGGTCGCGCCACACCGGGTGGTCGCCCAGCCGGGCGAGCGCGGTGTGCCGCTCCCCCATCGCCCGCTGCTCGAGCGTCACCGCCTCGAGCAGCGCGGCGGCCCCGTCCACCTCCCGGGTGAGCTCGGCCCGCCGCTCCTGCAGGGCGGCGACCTTCTGCTCGTTGCGCCACCCCAGGACCCACCCTCGGGGATCGTCGGCCCGCTGCCTGTCGTCCTTGACGTGACGATCGCGCGAGCGGACCTGGCCCTCGCGGGTGACCGCCCGGTCGGCGCGGCGGAACTCCTCCAGCGTGCCGGCGCAGAGGTGGTCCGCCCTTGAGAACAGCTCCTTGTGCAGGTAGCCGCGCAGCGGGGTGTCGGCGACCTCCAGGGTGTCGGCCAGCATCAGGCCGTCGACCTGGGGCCGCTGCAGCGACAGGTGACGCTCGGGGACGCGCTCGTACGTCAGCCGGGCCCCCACCTCGCGTCCACCGGGGCGGCGCGCGGTGAGCCGCCGGGCGTTGACCCACTCGGCCACGTCGGCGTAGTGACGCTGGGGCACCAGGAGGGACACGGCGAAGCCACGCAGGACGCGTTCGGCGGCCCCCCTCCACTCGGCGTGCTCCTCGGACACGTCGAGCAGCTCGCCCGCGAACGGCAGGTCCGCCTCCTCCACCCCGAGGTCCGCGCAGAGCTCGCCGCGGATCTGCAGCTGATCGGCCGGCAGGTTGCTGCGCCGTCCCACCAGGCTCGCCAGCTCCTCCTCCACCCCGCGGAGCTGGGCCTTGTGCTCGCCGTGGCGCAGGACCAGTCCGGTCTCCCGCTCCTTGAGGTCAGCGGCGTCGGACTCGAGCTCGGCGCGGAGGCCGCTCACGCGGACCTCGAGGGCGGCGAAGCCGGTGGCGTCGCCGACCGGGTCCAGCCCCGCCCGGGCGACGGCGTCGTCGAAGCGCCGGCGCCTGCCGCGTCGGTCGTCGGCCTGCTCGCGGGCCTGTTCGGCCTGCCCTTCCAGCTCGGCGATCCGGTTGCCGCCGGCCCGGGCCCGCGCCGCCACGAGGTGCTCGCGCTCGATCACCAGGGCACCCGACTCGCCGCGCACCCGGTCCAGCTGCGCGGTGAGGGACCCGACCTCGGCGCGGAGCGTCTCGAGCCGGGCCCGCCGCAGCTCGATCCGGAGCTCGGCGAAGTAGGGTCGCAGCGCGTCCCGTTCCTCGCGCAGGCCGTCCCGGCGCTCGAGCGCCGCGTCGTACTTCGCGATGGACTCCACCACCGGCCCGAGCGCCTCGAGCTGTGCGCGCGCCCGCTGGACGGCGTCGTAGGACCGGGTGAGGTCATCGAAGTGCCGGATGATCCCCTCGACCCGGTCTCGGGAGTCGGCGGGCTCGAGCATGTGGGTGCGGACGAAGTCGTTGAGGTCACCCACCGCCTTCATGGACACCGTCTGGTGGAACAGCTCCATCGCCTGCTCCGACCGGATGCCCAGCAGCCGCCGCATGGTGCGGCCGTAGGGCGGGAAGTCCTTCTCCACCACCGCGCCGTCACGCCGCAGCCGCTTGAGGAGGTCGTTGATGTCCGAGCCGAAGTCGGTGAAATCCGCCTCGATCGACATCGACCGGTCCGCGGTGACGAACCGGCGCCAGGGCTGCCCGGTGGCGTCCTGCTGCTGGAACACCTGCGCGAGCGTCACCTGCTCGTGGTAGCCCTCGTTGGCAAACACGCCGAGGATCACCGAGTACGACCGCCGGTCACGCAGCGGGACCGGCCGGACGCTGCCGGTGGCCTCGTTGCGTTCGGTCTTGTGGTGGCCCTCGACGTAGGACCGCAGGGTGCGCTCCTTGCGCGAGGCGCCGGCCGCCTTGTTGTAGTCGATGCGGTGCGACGGAAGCATGAGGGTGCTCACCGCGTCGACGAGCGTGGACTTGCCGCTGCCGATGTCGCCGGTGAGCAGGAGCGTCTCCCCGCCGGGCTCCAGCCGCCAGACGCGCTGGTCGAACGTGCCCCAGTTGAGCACCTCCAGCCGGGCGAGCCGGAACCCCGGCCGGCCGGGCGCGGCGAGGTCCACCGAGGAGAACAGCGCGTCAGTCATCGTCGTGTCCCCCGTCGGCGTACTCGGCCAACCTGGCCGCGAAATCCGAGAGCGTCTGACCGTCCACGTAGGCCTTGAGGATCCGGCGGACCTCCCACGTGTCGCGGCGGCCCCGGAGCTGTCGCAGGAATCCCATGGCCACCAGCCGGTTGATCGACGTGTCCACCTGCTTGAGCACCCGGGCCTCGTCGGTGCTGCGGGCCAGGAACAGCTGGATCATCTCGGCGATCTCGTCCGACGTGAGCACCAACTGGCCCTGGTCCCCGGCCGACTCGAACTCCACCATCCGCTTGCGCAGCAGGACCAGCAGCAGACTGTCCGCGTAGGTGAGGGCCCGGCGCCTGATCACGCGGGGTAAGGGGTCCTCGCCGTCGTCGGGTTCTCTCGTGCGCAGGTACGCGTAGCCCTCGTCGGCGTCCACCACCACGTCCAGGCCGATCACGGCGAAGTGGTCCCGCACCGCACCGCGGTGCCGCAGGAGGTCCTCCCACGCGTCGGACTCCTGGTAGACCACCCCCTGCATGAGGCGGATGGCGCTGGTCGCGACGGCGCGCTCCTCCGGCGTCATCGGCGCCGCACCTCCACGCGGGGCATCCGGGCCCGCATCGGTCGGCCGGCCTCGTCGTAGGAGATCACGGTCTGCTCCGTCTCGTCCGCGGTGACCTCGATGTCCTCGCTGTCCAGCGCCAGGTACCCCACCAGTTCGGCGGCGCCGTGTTCGACGGGGTACATGGCGATCACGTCCTCGAGCAGGGCCGTGCCGCGCTCGGGGACGAGCGACCGCAGCCGCGCGGCGAGCCGGGCCGGGTCGACGATCACCTGCTGGGCGAGGACCGAGGTGTCCACCTCCTCCTGCCGGGCGGGCGGGAGGAGGCTGTCCACCTCGGCGGCGGGGCGCACGCTGTGGAGCGGCCGTTCGGTGGGCAGGGCCACGTCCACGCCCGTCTGTTCCAGCTCGAGCCCCACGTCCGGCGGCGGACCCCCGCGGAGCGTGAGCGCGGTGGCCTCGATCTCGCGGACCAGGTCCAGCACCCGCCTGTTCTCCAGCCAGATCTGGTCGTCGGTGAACCGGCGGAGCTGCTCCGAGATCTGCCGGACCGTCATCTGGGTGCGCTCGGCCGCCTCGGCCCAGCCGTGGTGCACGGTGCGGATGCGCCGGTCCGCCCCCAGGTCCTCGATGGACGTGAGCCTGTCGAGCAGCACGGACAGCTCCTCCTGGCTCGACGAGGACAGCAGGAGGTCGTAGAACGCCTGGAAGCTGCGTCCCTGATCGGAGGAGTCGATCCGGCTGCGACCGGTCACCAGCTCCTCCAGCAGCTCGCCCTTGTTCCCCTCCCAGGTGGCGATCCGCTCGCGGGCCGAGCGGTCGAGCGCGCGGAAGTTGTCCTCGACCTCACGGAAGTCGCTGAGCAGGTCGCGGGCGGTGGAGGCGAACTGCTGGTAGCGGTCCCGGACGGCGGTGATGTCCAGCAGGCCCGCCCCCGGATCCTGCTGGATCTGGGCGATCTCGCGCTCGATCTCCTGCTTGCGGCGCCCGAGCTCCTGCAGGCGCACCTCGGGGTCCACCTCCGTGCCCTGGGCGATCTGGCGCAGCAGCTCGATGGCCGTCTGGAGCCGCGACTCCGTGCCGACGAACTGCCGCACCTGCAGGCTCTGCACCCACGCGTACGCCTTCTCCAGCGCCGGGGTGGCGTCGTAGTGGATCTCGTCGGTGCCGAGCGGGTAGAACCGGCGCAGGTAGCCGGCATCCGTCGAGGCCCAGTCCGCGAGGTAGTCGGCGGCCGGGCGCAGGAAGCGGGGAGTGTCCGGTTCCTCGGAGTTGAGCAGGTAGAGCTCGTCGTCCAGCGCGTCGACCAGGGTCCCCTCGGGGCTGGCGCCGCGCCCCTCCTCCACGAAGAAGCGGCCGAGGAAGGACAGCAGCAGCGGCGCGTGGGTGGCGCGGAGCATCCGCCACGCGGGATGCCGCTCGCGCAGCGCGTCGATCGCGGCGAACTCCACGCGCTCTCCTCCGATCGGGGCTGGGGTCTGGCAGGGCTCCCGACAGTCTAGGAGTGACCCCTGACACCCGTGACCGGAGGCGGTGCTGCGCGCGAAGCACGTGCCGGGGAACGAGACCGGGGACGACGACGAGGGTGATCGATGCGGGGAGGGGGGCGGTCGCCCTGATCGCGGGAGGGCGCGCTCAGGAGCCGAGGCCGAAGCGGGCCGCGAGGTACGGCAGCAGCCCCATGCACCCCGGCGTCAGGGCCAGGCACGTCGCCTCGCCCGGCCCGGGGCCGAACAGGTATCGCAGGGGGTTCTCGATCGAGCCGGGTGGGAACATGACCTCACTCCTCGCAGCCGTGTGACGGTGTTCCCGAGGTATCGCTCCCGCCCGCGGCAGCGTTAGCCGCCCCGGTGTCCGCTCGACCGCTCATCGCCCACCCAGCCTGGCCAGCGGCCCCGCCGCCGACACCGGCTCGAGGCAGCTGTCGGGGATGGTGGAGAGCGAGCACCACGCGGCCGGCAGCACGGGTCGGTAGCCGTCGCCGACTCCCCCGGCGGAGATGATCTCCCGATACGCGTCGACGCCCGACGTCGGCCGGCGGGTCAGCGACGGGTCGCCCAGGACGTCCACGCGGTACAGCCCGAAGCGGGCGGAGTAGTCGCCCCACTCGTAGTTGTCCACCAGCGACCAGTGGTTGTAGCCGATCACCGGGTACCCGTCGGCCACCGCCCGCTGCAGCCAGAACACCGTGTCGCGCAGGACGTCGCCGCGGTCGATCCCGTCGGCCCGCCCGCCGTCGCGGGTGGGCATCCCGTTCTCCACGATGTAGATCGGCTTGCCCGGGTACGCCCGCGCGTAGTGCCTGACCGCCTCGTAGATCCCCTCCGGCTGCGGCCGCACGGCGGCGAAGTCGTCCCACGCCGCGTTGATGGCGGTGAGGTTGTTCAGCGCGACGCCGTAGTAGTAGTCGATCCCCACGTAGTCCACCGCCTCCGCGACCCGGTCCCCGATCAGCGTGTCGGTGAACCCGGTGGCCAGGGGCAGGTAGGCCTCGTTCATCGTGACCATCGCGCCCGGATCGGCCCGGTGGGCGGCGGAATAGCCGAGCCGGTGGGCCGCCTCGACGGCGTCGAGGAAACGCGAGAAGTCGGTGACGCCCACGCGGCCGAGGGTCATCTCGTGCTTGAAGAAGACCAGGGGTTCGTTGAAGGTGACCCACATGGCGCCGTCGCCGGCCCAGCGCTCGGTGATGAGGTCGGCGAACCGGCCGAACGACTCCACCGCGGCGCCGCCGAGCATCCCGCCCTCGTCGGCCAGCCAGCCGGGGTACACGTAGTGGACCATGGTGATCATCGGGGTCATGCCGTGGCTGCGGATCGTGTCGATGATCCGGTCGTAGTGTCTGAGGGCCTCGTCGTCGTACCGCCCTTTTTCCGGTTCGATCCGCGCCCACTCCACGCCGAGCCGGAAGGTGTTCACGCCCATGGCGGCGGCGTTGGCGATGTCCTCCGGGTAGCGGTTCCAGAAGTCCACCGCGTCGCCGACCGGGTCCGTCTGCCCCGTGGGCGAGGTCGCGTCGACGTAGCGCTTCCAGTTGGAGTCCGGGTTGGAGCCCTCCACCTGGAAGCCCGAGGTGGCCACGCCCCAGTGGAAGCCGGCGGGGAGGTCGGCGGCCGCCGCCCCGCGGCCCCACGGCCGGGGGACCCCCCCCCCGCGCCGGGCCCCCGGGCCCACCCGCCCCCCCCCCCCCGCGGGCCCCCCGCCCGCC
>NZ_CALMYY010000075.1 GCF_937873725.1 uncultured Dietzia sp. | reverse complement strand
CCGGCCCCGCCGCTGGGGGGGCGGGCGGGGGGGGCTGGGGCCCGCGGGGCGACCCGGGGCGGGGGCCTGGGCCCCCGGCGCCCCGTTTTACGGGGGCCGTCGCCGCCGCTGGACCGCCCCGAGCGCCTACGCGCAGTCCAAGCTCGCGGACATGCTGTGGGGGCTCGCGCGGGACCAGCGGCGGCGGGACGGGCGCGCCGGGGCCGGCCCCGCCGGTGTGGACGTGCAGTTGACCCACCCCGGCTGGGCGGCGACCGGCATCTCCAACGCCAGCGGGAACGCCGTGGTCGATCGGGTCGTCACGGGCGTCTGCTCGGTCCTGGCGCAGCCCGCGAGCCAGGCGGCGCTGACCACGATGTTCGCCGCGACCAGACCGCTGCCGCCGTGCAGCTACACCGGCCCGGACGCGATGCGGAACCTCCGCGGGACGCCCACACTCATCGGGCGCAGCGCGGAGGCCTCCGATCCGTCGAACGCGGACAGGTTCTGGGAGTTCGCGCGGTCCGAGACCGGGTCTCCCTGAACCGGGTCTGTCTAGGTGGAGGGCTTGTCGCTCCCGCCCGAGGGGGCCTGGGCGATCTTGCTCGCCATCTCGACGGCCTTCTGGGCGATGCGCAGGGCGTCCTCGGTGGTCTTCCGCACGGCCTCGGCCACGTCGCGGGCCTGGTCGCTGAGGTCCGGACCCTCGGTGTCGTCGGGATTGCGGCTGACCATGCCCGCCACCTTGTGGGCCAGCGTGCCGGCCATGGCGGCGGCCTCCTGGCCGACCTTGGCCAGGTCACGGGCGGTCAGCTCGATCTGGCTGGCCATCTCGCTGGCCTTCTGGCCGATCTGGCCGCTCGACGTCTGCTCGTCACTCATGGAAACCATCCTCTCGGCGCTGACAGCCGGTGCCGGCGCACTGTACTGACGCGTCCGACCAGCGAGGGGATCCCCGGATCTCGAACGCGAACCAACGGACCGAGCATGTCACGGAGCCGCCCGCGAAACCTGAGTAATTGATTTCTAATTCAACTGGTCGAGGAGGGGATAGTCGGCCGGGCCGCGAGGCGCGCACACTGGGACTCGGAACCGTTCCTCCGAGAGGGGCCACACAATGTCAACGTCGTCATCGTCGTCCCCCGGTACGTCACACGGTCGGCCCCCCACGACGGGGGACGACCCGCCGCACGGGTACCCGGACCTCGGACCCGACCCCGTGACCGGGGTCCGCGTGCTCGCCGTTCCGGCCGTGCCGACCGCGGTGATCCGAGCCGTCGGGGTCCCGATGGCGACCATCGGCCGGTTCTTCGACTCGGCGTTCGGCACCGCGTTCCCGGCGCTGTTCGCCGCCGGCGTCATCCCGGCCGGGCCCGCCTTCGCGCTCTACACGCGGACCAGTGAGGAACCCGAGTTCACGGCCGACCTCGAGGTCGGCTTCCCCCTCGCGCGGCCGCTGGCGGAACTGCACACCGGGGAGCCGATCGAGTCCGGGGGGATGCGGATCGTCGGGTCCGAGCTCCCGGGCGGCGAGGTCGCGGTGACCAGCCACCTCGGCGCCTACGACGAGCTCGGGCAGGCGTGGGGCGGATTCATGGGCGAGATCGGGGCGATGGGCCGCGCGCCGGGCAGCCCGTTCTGGGAGAGCTACGTGACCGAGCCGTCCCCGGACCTCGACCCCGCCACCCTGCGCACCGACCTCTTCTGCATGGTGCGCACCCCCGACGACGCGGCCTGATCCGCGACCGTCACGGAGTCGCCACCCCGCCGCGCCCGACCGTATGGACCCACGGAACAAGAACACGTTCTAGGCTGGTGAACGGTCTCGTCGTCGTCAAGAAAGGCCCCCCACCATGAGCGCCTCCCCCGAACAGATCCGGTCCACCGCGGACGCCTACCTCGCGGCGCTGACCGCCGGCGACCTCGAGGCCGTGTTGGACCTCTACGCCGAGGGGGCCACGGTCGAGGATCCGGTCGGCGGCGGCACCGTCCACCAGGGCAAGGCGGCCATCCGGGAGTTCTACGCCAGCGTGGTGGCGCTGCGGATCGAGGGCGAGGTGCTCGAGGCGCGCGTGTGCGGCAACGACCTGCTGTTCAACTTCGAGATCACCACCCACTTCGACGGCGGCGCCAAGGCCACGATCAACGTGTGGGACCTCATGACCCACGACGAGCAGGGCAAGGTCGCCGCGATGCGCGCCTACTGGACCCCGGAGAACATGAGCTGAGCCGGGACCGGCCGGGGGTCGCTACGATCCGCTCTGGCTGCCGGCACCCTGGGGCACGTTCTCCGAGGGCTGGACTATCACCACGCCCTGGCCGCCGAACGCCATCTGGAACGTCTCGCCGCTACCGCCGCGGAGCATGGACTTGATCCCGCCGGTGTCGATCTTCACGTCCATCGTCACCCCGGCCGTCCACAGGACCACGGCCTGCGCGTCGGCGAAGGTGGGCGCCGAGGCCACGTCGAGCGCCACGGGCTGGCCCTTGGTCGTGACCGCCACGAACCCGGTGCCGCGCAGCGACACGTTGTACAGGCCGCCGGTCATCATGGCGCCCTTCGCGGCGATGCGGTTGATGTCCCACTGGATGCCCTCGGAGAACGCCAGGATGCTGGCGCCGTTGACCGAGATCATGTCGTTCTCCAGGTAGAGCACCTGGATCTCGGAGGCCCGGTCGGCCAGGAACAACTCGCCCTGGCCGGAGCACCGCATCAGCGGGACCCCCTCGCCGGTGGCTGCGGCCTTGAACATCTTCCCGATCCCGCCGCTGCCGGTGTTCTCGAAGCCGATCTGCCCCTGGTAGGCCACCATCGAGCCGGCGCGGGCCATGACGGTGCCGTTCGGGATGGTCACCTTGAGCATCTTGGAGTTCTGCAGGGCGAACGGGCGGTCCGCCTGCGTCTCCCGCGCGGTCTGGAAGAGCTCCCCGTGGATCATGGGGTGGACGCTACGCCGGCTGCACTAGCCTTGGGGCCATGATCACCGCCATCGTCTTTGTCCACGCCGAGACGGCGCGCATCCCCGAGGTCGCCGAGGCCATCGCCGAGATCGAGGGGGTCTCGGAGGTCTACTCGGTCACGGGGACCATCGACCTCATCGTGCTGGTCCGGGCCCGCCGCAACGAGGAGGTGGCGGACATCGTCTCCGACCGCCTCAACAAGGTGCCGGGCGTGGTGAACACCGAGACGCACATCGCCTTCCGGGCGCTGTCCAAGCACGACCTCGAGGCCGCGTTCTCGCTCGGCTACGACGACTGAGCCGTCCCGGCCTGACGGCGGGCCCGCTGCCGCGCGCGCATGAGTTCGGCGAGCAGGGCGTCGCCGGTCCACTGCCGTCGGTCGTCCCCGTCTCGCTCGGCCTCGTGCACCAGCTCCACCATCCGCTCGCAGGCCGGGGCCTCCATGCCGAGCCGGCGGGCCATCTTCACCACCTTGCCCTGGAGGACGTCGATCTCGGTGGGGCGGCCGCGGACCAGGTCGTCGTTCATCGACGACGTGCCGTCGGCGTCGACCCGGACCACGGTCGTGGCCAGCCTGCGGAAGACCGGGGTGGGCAGCCGCATGATGGTCGGCAGCAGCGCCGCGGGGACGGCGAGGGGAACCCGCGGGACCACCCCGGCCGCGGTGAAGACGCGGATCGCCTCAAGCTGGCAGATGGCCACGCAGCGCCGCAGGTCGTGGTCGAGCAGCTCGGTGCGCAGCGGGAGCCCGGACAGCGCCTGGACGGCGTTGTTGAGGTTGAGCAGGACCTTGCCGTGGAGCACGGCCTGGATGTCGTCGGTCGCCCGGACCTGGAGGCCGGCCCGCCTCATCACGTCGATGAGGGGCGCCGCCGCCGGGTGCTCGGCCAGGCGGATCTCGCCCGTGCTGGTCCGGCGGTAGGTGGCGGGCCCGGTCCGGGCCACGTTGAAGGGGATGACCCCGGCGATCACGGGCGCCACGTCCACCGCGTCGCGGATCAGGTCCGCCGAGTGCAGCCCGTTCTGCAGGCCCACCACGAGGGAGCCGCGGCGCAGGAACGGGACGAACTCCGCGGTCGCCGCCGCGGTCGAACCCGCCTTGGTGCACACCAGCACCACATCCGAGCGCCGCACGGACTCGGGGGACTCCGCCAGCGTGAGGGACTCGGCGGGCAGGTGGAGGCGGTCGCCCTCGCCCTCGCCCGACTCCACGGTGAGGCCCACCGCGCGGATGGGGTCCAGGACGTGGGGTCGTCCGACGAGGGTCACGTCGGCGTGGGGGGCGAGTCGGCCGCCCAGATAGCAGCCGACCACGCCGGCGCCGATCACCGTGATGCGCAGTGGCGTGTCCGGGCTGGTCATGGTGAGGGTGACGTTACGACACCCGACCCGGCCGGGGTGCCGGATCGGGAGGCGCGCCGACGGGTCGGGAGTCAGTGGGGCCGGGGCCTGAGCACGATCTCCGTGGGGTGGGCGTCCGGGGCGGCGTCGAGGGCGTCGCGGATGGCCGCGGCCACTGAGCCGGGGCTGAGATAGGACGACGGCTGGTACGTCCCGCCCTCGCCCGCGACGATCGCGCGCTGCATGTCGGTGTCCACCCGCCCCGGGTGCACCGAGGTGACGCGCAGCGTGGGTTCCTCGCCGCGGATCGTGTCGGTGACGGCGCGGAGGGCGAACTTGGACGCGCTGTAGGAGCCCCAGCCGGGCTTTGCGGTGAACCCCGCGCCGGAGTTGACGACGACGAGGTGGCCCCGGGCCGCGCGCAGCGCCGGGAGCAGCGCCCGGGTCAGCTCGACCACGGCCATCACGTTGACCTCGAACGCGCGGCGCCACTGCGCGGCCTCGGAGGAGTCGATACGGCCCAGCTCGGCGACCCCGGCACTGTGGACGAGCCCGTCGAGGGTCCCGATTCCGTCGGCGACCCGCGCGACCCCCTCGGCGGTCGTGAGATCGGCCGCCACGACGCGGGCGCTGGAGCAGTCGCGCGCCACGGCGTCCAGGGCGCCGGTGTCCCGGCCCACCAGGATCAGGTCGTGGTGGGCCTCCAGGGCCCTGGCGGTGGCCGCCCCGATGCCGCGGGAGGCTCCGGTGACGAGAACGGTGCTCATGGCGGGGGCGGGGGGGGGGGGGCGGGGGGCGGCCCCCCGCCCCCGCCGGCCCAGCCCCCGGAGGGGTGGTCGCCGTTGGGGTCCCACAGG
>NZ_CALMYY010000074.1 GCF_937873725.1 uncultured Dietzia sp. | reverse complement strand
TGTCTGCCTCAGTGTCCGGTGGCAGCGCCGCAGGCATCGGCGCCGCCGCTGCCGGGGTGGGCGCGGTGGCGACGGCAGCTCAGACAACGGCTCGAGCGACACAGACGACCGAGCAGATGATCGACGGTGCGCTGGCAGCTCACCCAACACCCCACCACTACCGCTGACGGCAAGGAGATCGCTGGTGTCTGCATCAGGGGAGGCAACGGACCTTCGGCTCTACACGCTGGGTGAGAAGTCGCAGCGCACCGGCATGTTCGGCCTGCCGCTGCGGGCCACGATCATCGCCGGGATCGCCTTCATCGTGGCGATGTTGGTGCTGATGCAGGGCGGACTAGGCGCGGGAGCGCTCATTGCGGTGCTGGCGGTGGCGTACCTGGCCCCGGCAGTACTGCGTATCGGTAATCGAACTCTCTACGAGGTGGCTCAAATGCGTTGGCAATTCTGGCGGGCACAGGCCGCTGGTTCCACGGTGTACCGGTCCGGGCCTAACTCGCGGGTACCTGGCGGCCGATACCGGCTGCCCGGTGCCCTGGCCAAGACCGAGCTGCACGTCGGCCGCGACGTGGCCGGCAACGATTTCGCGCTCATCCGAGACCGCGCGCTCAACCAGTACACCGTCCTGTTGGACGCGGCCTCACGCGGCCAGGAGCCGCTGACGGTGGCCGACCGCAACGACATGACCGCCGAGTGGGGCGCCTGGCTCGCCGAGCTGTCGCTCAACGACGACGTCGTGGCGGCCACCGTGACCGTCGAGTCGTACCCGACGACCGGGCAGGACCTCATCGCCGCGGTGAAGGACTCGGTCAGCGAGTCCACCCCGGAGATCGCCCGCCGCATCCAGGCGGAGTCGGCGGTGGAGTTCGCTCGCGGCAAGCTCGTCACGCGGTCATGGATCGCGGTCACCTTCAAGGCAGCCACCGCGATGCAGCGCAAGGACCCCGAGGCGATGGCCACCGATCTGGGTTTCCGGCTGCCCGGGCTGTACCAGCGGCTCGAGTACGCGGGAGTGTCTGCCACACCGATGAACCCGGAGGACGCGATCGGGCTGGCGTTGCGTTGCTACCGCCCCGACCTGGAGGAGACCATCAACAGCGCTCGCCTGTCTGGCGAGCCGCTCGGAGTGGACTGGGACGACGCCGGCCCGGCCGAGGCTGTGGCGAAGTGGAATCACTACCGCCACGAAGACTGGGTGTCCCGCTCGTTCGAGATGGCCGCCCCGCCGGCCGCCGCGTTCCCGGACCACGTCCTGCGGCCCCTGTTGGAGCCGAAGTCAGACATTCCCCGCAAGCGCGTGACGCTGATCTACCGCCCGATCGCCGCTGGGGACGGGGTGAGGCAGGTCGAGAAGGAGCACACCGACGCGGTCAACGCTGCGAACAAGACCCGCTCGATCGGCAAGGCCTCTGCCGGCCTGCGCCTGGAGCGCACCGAGGCCGCGCGGCAGGCGCTGGCCCGAGGCGGCCAGCTCGGCGAGTACTCGCTGCTGGTGACGCTCACTCTGCGCGATCCTGAGCTGCTCGACCAGGGCTCGGCGATCATCGGCCAGCTCGGCAACCGGTCTCAGCTTCGGCTGCACGCCACCAACGGCCAGCAGGATGCGGCGTTCGCCGCCGCGCTGGGTCTGGGCGTGCTGCTCGATCAGAAGTCCACGATTTCCTCGTTTGCGAAGGCGGAGTGATGGCCAGGCGCACCAAGACCCCCGTCGGGCCGGCAGAGCTGGAAGAGCTGCACGCCCGTATCACCGCAGGCGATCAGCTCCCTCCCTGGCCGCACACACGAACCGGCCGTGCGTACAAGCGGTGGTGCGACGAGCACCCCGAGCGGGCCGAGCAGGCGCGCACCGCTCGCCAGGCACCGCAGCTCCGCTACGGAAAGCCCCGGTTCACTAATCGCTACGCCTCCCTCGACGGCCGCGGCTTCAAGGGCGCGTTCTCGGGGCGGATGGCAGTGGTCTCTGCCCCGGCCGCCACCCAGACCTCCACCAACTACGGCTGTGGTTTCAACCCGTGGGTGGTCGGGGCGACCGCCCCGGCGGTCGGCGTCCCTCTGGGGGTTCACGCACAGACCGGCCAGGACGTCTCCGGCGACGTGTTGTCGTGGTTCCGCGCCGGCATCATCGGCAACCCGTCGGCGTTCGTGCTCTCCTTGCCCGGGCTGGGCAAGTCCACGATCATCCGCAAGCAGTTCATCGGCGCGGTCGCCCAGGGCCATGTGCCGATCGTGGCCGGGGACATCAAAGGCGAGTACGTGGCGGTGACCGACGCGATGGTCACCCCGGCCGGAAAGCGCGGGCAGGTGATCCGTCTCGGACATGGGCACGGGCACCTGAACCCACTGGCCGCCGGCGCTTTGGGCGAGGCGATCCCGGTGATGCAGGCCCATCTGGACGAGCTCCGCGCCCGGGGCGAGGACAGCACGCGCCTTGCCGAGGCCATCACCGAAACCGAGGAGTCGGTGCACTCGCGGCAGGTCACGATGGTCGTGGCGCTGGCCGAGCTGATCCGCGGTCGGCCGCTGGCTGACTTCGGGGGTCTGGTCATCCCCCCCTCGTGGGGGGAGAGGCGCCGGGGCGGAAGTTTCCCTTCCCCCTCACCGCCGCTACTGCGAGACCTGATCGACTACATCCGATCCGGAAACGCCGACCTGCGGCGAGCGCTGTTCGTCGCCGACGAAACGGAGTACCGGCGCACGGTCCGAACCCTGGTCCAGACACTGGAGTCGCTGACCGACGGCGTCATGGGCCAGGTGTTCGCCGAGCACACCACCACCAAGATCGACCTCGACGCCCCGGCGATCTGCATCGACGTCTCGGCGATCGCTCGAGGAGACCAGTCGCTCAAGGCGGGCGTGCTCCTGGCCTGCTGGTCCGATGCCTATGGAGCGATGGAGGCCGCGCACGTGCTGGCCGACTGCGGTCTGGCGCCGCAGCGCTACTTCCTGGCGATTCTCGACGAGATGTGGGCGACCCTGGGCGCCGGGGCGGGGATGGTGCAGCGCGTCGACGAGCTCACGCGCCTGAACCGCACGGACGGCACCGGATTGCTGATGATCACCCACACGGGCCGAGACCTGGAGACGCTGCCCAACGAGGTCGACGTCAAGACCGCGATGGGCTTCATCGAGCGGGCCGGCATGGTCATCTGCGGCGGTCTTCCCGCCGGCGAGCTGGAGCGGCTCAAGGGCGTCCTCCAGTTCACCGATGCTGAGGCAGCGATGATCACCGCCTGGTCCAAGGGCGCGCCGATCGAGCGCACCGAAGCCCGCGAGCGTAAGAAGCCACCCCTGGGGCGAGGCAAGTTCATGCTCAAGTCGTCCAAGGACGGCACCGCCGGGATCCCGGTGCAGGTTCTGCTGACCGCGACCGAGCGGGAAACCAACATCCACGACACGAACGTGCGCTTCCGCGAACTGCTCGATGGCGTGCCCTCCGGGCAGGCGGTGCCGGCATGAGCTCAACTGCGTACGACGCCGATTTCCGCGACCAGGTGGTCGCGCGGCTGGCAGAGCTCGAGCCCCAGTTCCCCTCGACCTCAGCAGCCGCCGAGGTCGTCGCCCGCGAGTTCGGCATCAGCCGCGACTCGGTGCGCCGCTGGTCGGTCGCCGCGGGGACGTGGCAGGCGCACAACTCGTCCACCCTGCGGGCGCTGCAAGCCGAGAACGCGGCCCTTCGAGCGCAGCTAGGGCTGTAGACGGATGCGGTCGGCCAAGCTCGTCGTCGGCATCGTCATCGGGATCATCCTGCTGTCGCTGGTGGTCGTGGTGATCCTCGGAGACGGCAGCGACGATCGGTGCCGCCCGAACGGGGCCATAACCGGCGGCGGGGGAGTGCCCGCCGGCGAGCTCAGCCTGCCGATCGCCGAAGGCGATTACGTCGTGTCCTCGACCTACAAGAGCGCAGACCGGCCCGGCCACCGAGGCATCGACCTGGCCGCCGCCGACGGCACGCCCATGTACGCGATGGCCCCAGGCGTGGTGACCGCCGCCGGCCCCGCGAGCGGGTTCGGCAACTGGATCGTCATCGACCACACCATCGACGGTCAGCCCTACTCGACCGTCTACGGCCATATGTGGGACGACGGAGTGGACGTCCAGGTGGGCGACACCGTTGCCGCAGGACAGCACATCGGTGAGGTCGGCAACAACGGCCAGTCCACCGGCGCCCACCTGCATTTGGAGGTGTGGCAGGGCGGGCGCCTGACCGGTGGGAGCGAGACCGATCCGCAGCCGTGGCTCGACCGGGCCGCGAACCCGGGCTCGGGAGGCAGTGCGCCGCCCACCGACGAGTCCACGACCTCCCGTCAGCCGTCTCCGCCCTCGAGTGGGGAGATGCCCGATTCGGACAAGATCGCCTCCAAGGAGAACTTGCAGGTCGACTCGATCCGGGTGGCCCGTGCCGTGGCGCAGCGCTTTCCCGACGTGAAGACCATCGGCGGGTGGCGGCCTGTTGATGCCTACCCCGATCACCCGTCGGGCCGCGCCGTGGACATCATGATCCCGGACTACTCCTCGAGCGAGGGCCGCGAGCTGGGCAATCGCATCACGAACTACCTGCTGACGCACCGCGAGTTCTTCAACATCGAGTACCTGATCTGGCGGCAGCAGTACATCCCCGCCACCGGGCAGCCCAACCAGATGGAGGACCGGGGCGACCCGACCCAGAACCACTTCGACCACGTGCACGTCACCGTCGCCGGCGGCGGAAAGCCCACCCCGAACCAGCGCTACGGCGCCGCCCCCACCGACGGTGCCGACGATGACTCCGAGACCACCGGCGCCGCCGGGGGCGACGACTGCGCCCCGGACTTCGGGCATCGCAGCCTGAACGCGGGCGAGATCCCCGCCGAACTGCGCAAGTGGATCGACCTGGGAGGCCAGGTCTGCCGCGAGGTCGACTCTCCGCTGCTGGCCGGGCTGCTGTACCACGAATCGGCCGGCTTCCAGGCCACGGCGGTCTCGACGGCCGGAGCGCAAGGGTACGGGCAGTTCATGCCCGGCACGTGGGCGGCCAAGGGCGCCAAGGTCGACGACAACGGCCAGATCGCCGGACCTCCCGGCTCGGGCTCTCCGTCGGACCCGGCGGACGCGACGATGGCCGCCGCCCGCTACCTGTGCGAGATCGCCGAGGGCCAGCGAGAGGGCATCGCCTCGGGCGAGCTCAGTGGCGACCCGCAGGCGTTGATGCTGGCCGGCTATAACGCCGGACCCGGCGCCGTGCAGCAGTTCGGCGGGGTACCTCCATATGCCGAGACGCAAAAGTACGTGGTCATCGTGCCGCAAGAGGCCGCAAGGTTCGCCGCCGCATGAACACCGCCGACGAGGAGGAGACAGCGATGAACACCAAGGGCGTAGCCGTGGTCGCCGCGGCGGTGGTGGCGGTAGTGGTCGCCGCCGTCGCGATGGCTCTGACGCTTGGACGCGATGATGAACCGGGAACCGATGCGCACGTACACATCGACCCGATCACGACCGCCGACGAAGTGGCGGTGGCGGTGATGGCAGGGATTCACACGTGGACCCCCGCGCAGCAGCAGTCCCCGTGGGATGCGATGCACGCGATCTCCGACCAGCTCACCGGCCAGATGGCGGACGCGGCCACCACCCGCCCGGACCCAGATCCTGCCCCTGGGCAGTGGCCGGCATGGGCGCGCTCGGGTGACCGCGTGATCGGCGCCGCAAGCCTGGCCGGAGATCAGGACCCCGTCCCGCAGGACGCGAGCGAAGCTCGGCGCCTGGTCACGGTGCAGCAGAAAGTGCTGCACCCCGACGGAGCAACGACCCCGCTCGAGCGCATCACCGCGACCGTCGAGCTCAAGCGCACCGGCGAGACGTGGAAGGTCGCCAGCTACCAATACCGATCTGTGGGCGAGTAACCGCGCACATCACACCAGGGAGGCAACAATGGCAGGCAAGGACCTGGCACGAACGTCCCAGACCCGCGAGCCCGGACCCACGATCGCGCTGGTCATGATGGGCGTGGTGGCGGCCGCGGTGATCGCGGTGTGGGGCAGTATCACCCTCGGCGAATCCATCGCCCCCACCGGTCAACAGGTTCCCGGTAACCCCGCGGTGGCGGTGATCGACCTGGCCCAGGGGCAGGTGCAGTGGACCACCGGCGCCACGGTCGTCGCCGTGGCCCTGGTGGTGATCGCCGTTGTGCTCGTGGCCGTGGTGGCGGCGCTCGTCGGGCGTCGGCAGGGCCGCAGGACTCGCGTCGATGGGATCACCAAGCACCTGGCGGGCCGCGCTGACGTGAAGTCACTGTCGGCCAAGAGCGTGGTCCGCGCCAACCGCGAGCGAGGCGACACCACCCAGACCCCGGGGGTGTACATCGGCAAGGAGGTCGCTACCGGCCAAGATCTCTGGGGCGGGTGGGAAGACCTGCATCTGGATCTGTGGGGTCCCCGCCAGGGCAAGACCTCCAGCCGCATCATCCCGATGATCCGCCGCGCACCGGGCATCTGCATCTCCACCTCGTGCAAGCGCGACGTCATCGAAGCCACGATGCCGTTCCGTCAGCAGGTCGGCCGCGTCTGGGTGCTCGACCCGCAGGACAAGGCGGTCGGGCTGGACGCCTCCAAGTGGTACTTCGACCCGCTGGACTTCGTTCGCCGCGACCAGTGGTGGGACGGCAACGCCGAGGAGCTCGCCGAGATCTTCAACGCCGCCACCGCCCGCGGGGAGGCCGGCAGCGACCCCAACGCGTACTTCTACTCCCAGGCCGTGGACCTGCTCGCCTCGCTGTTCCTGGCAGCGGCGATGAAGAACCGTCCCATCACCGATGTCTACGGATGGGTCTCCAATCTCGAGGACGCCACCCCGGTCGACATCCTGGCCGACAGCCAGTGGAAGCCGCAGGCCGCGGACCTGGCCAGCAAGTACAACGCCGAGCCCCGCACCCGCTCCAACGTGTTCTCCGCGGCCAAGAACATGATCTCCTGCCTGGGACGCAGGCAGATCGTGCGGTGGCTGACCCCCCAGGCCGGCGCCCAGCGTTTCGACCCGGTCGCCTTTGCAAACTCTGAGGCCGACACGCTGTATCTGGTCTCCGACGAGGAGAACCCGATCGGCCGGCCGGTGACGTCCATCCTGACCGTCGCGGTGTTCAAGGCCCTGGTCGACCGGGCCGACACCTGCCCCGGTTCGCGTCTTCCGGTGCCGGTGACCGCCGCCCTGGACGAGATCGCCAACATCGTGCGGTGGCCCAGGCTTCCCGACTACTACTCGACCTTCGGCTCCCGAGGCATCATCTGCTCGACCGTGCTCCAGTCCTACGCCCAGGGCGTGGAAGTGTGGGGCGAGCAGGGCATGAAGAAGCTGTGGTCTGCCGCCGCGATCGTCGTCATCGGCCCCGGCCACAAGGACTACCGATTCCTCGACGAGCTGGCCCATCTCATCGGCACCCACACCGAACAGCAACGCTCCATCTCCAGCGGCGGCGGCGATCGCGGACGGTCCGTGTCGACCCAGACGGTCGAGAAGCAGACCATCACCGCCGCCGAGCTGGCCGCCCTGCCATTCGGTCGGATGATCGTCCTGGCCACCGGCCGGCGCCCCATCCTGGCCCGGATGGTCCGGTGGGACCACCAGGACCTTCCCTCCGC
>NZ_CALMYY010000073.1 GCF_937873725.1 uncultured Dietzia sp. | reverse complement strand
CGACGAGTACCGCAAGTACATCGAGAAGGACGCCGCGCTCGAGCGCCGCTTCCAGCAGGTCTACGTGGGCGAGCCGAGCGTGGAGGACACGGTCGGCATCCTGCGCGGGCTCAAGGAGCGGTACGAGGTGCACCACGGCGTGCGCATCACCGACTCGGCGCTGGTCTCCGCGGCCACCCTCTCGGACCGGTACATCACCCAGCGGTTCCTGCCCGACAAGGCGATCGACCTGGTCGACGAGGCGGCGAGCCGGCTCAAGATGGAGATCGACTCCCGGCCCGAGGAGATCGACGCCGTCGAGCGGATCGTCCGGCGGCTGGAGATCGAGGAGGTGGCGCTGCAGAAGGAGACCGACGCCGCGTCCAAGGACCGGCTCGTCGCCCTCCAGGCCGAGCTCGCGGACTCCAAGGAGAAGCTCGCCGAGCTCACCGCCCGCTGGCAGAACGAGAAGACCGCCATCCAGGGCGTGCAGAAGGTCAAGGAGGAGCTCGACGCGCTGCGCACCGAGTCCGAGAAGGCCGAGCGCGAGGGCGACTACGCGCGGGTCGCCGAGATCCGCTACGGCCGCCTGCCGGAGCTGGAGAAGCAGCTCGCCGACGCCGAGGAGAGCGACGCCGCCTCGAACGCCATGCTCAAGGAGGAGGTCGGGCCGGAGGACGTGGCCGAGGTCGTCTCCGCGTGGACCGGGATCCCCGTGGGCAAGATGCTCCAGGGCGAGACCGAGAAGCTGCTGCGCATGGAGGACGAGATCGGCAGGCGGGTCGTGGGTCAGGGCGAGGCGGTCCGGGCGGTGTCCGACGCCGTGCGCCGCGCGCGCGCCGGGGTCGCCGACCCCAACCGGCCCACCGGCTCCTTCCTCTTCCTGGGCCCGACGGGCGTGGGCAAGACGGAGCTGGCCAAGGCGCTCGCGGAGTTCCTGTTCGACGACGAGCGGGCCATGGTCCGGATCGACATGAGCGAGTACTCCGAGAAGCACAGCGTCTCGCGCCTGGTGGGAGCGCCTCCCGGCTACGTGGGCTACGAGGCCGGCGGGCAGCTCACCGAGGCCGTGCGGCGCAGGCCGTACACGATCGTCCTGCTGGACGAGGTCGAGAAGGCGCACCCGGACGTCTTTGACATCCTCCTGCAGGTGCTCGACGACGGCCGCCTCACCGACGGCCAGGGCCGCACCGTGGACTTCCGCAACACCATCCTCGTGCTCACCTCCAACCTGGGCGCGGGCGGCACGCGGGAGCAGATGATGGACGCCGTCAAGCGCGCGTTCAAGCCGGAGTTCATCAACCGGCTCGACGACGTGGTGATGTTCGACGCGCTCAGCGAGGAGCAGCTCGAGCACATCGTCGACATCCAGATCGACGAGCTCGCGCGGCGCCTCAAGGGTCGCCGGCTGGTCCTGAACGTCGAGGACCCGGCCAAGGGCTGGCTCGCCCGCCGGGGCTACGACCCGGCGTACGGCGCCCGCCCGCTGCGCCGGCTGGTGCAGCAGGCGATCGGCGACAAGCTCGCCCGGGCCCTGCTCGGCGGCGACATCCGCGACGGCGACACCGTGACGGTCTCGCTCGCGGAGGACGGCGAGTCGCTCAGCCTGGGCTGATTCACCCGATGCAGAAGGGGGCCCGGTCACCCGCGTGGTGGCCGGGCCCGCTTCGTGCCACTCGGCGTCGGGCTACTCTCGCGCATCCAGTACGAACTCGAGCCCCGCCGAGAGGATCGCCGCATCGGCCGTGAGTAATCGCAGTCCGTCCACCTGCGCTTGCGCCACGAGCAGCTGGTCGAAGGGGTCTCGGTGGGGAAGTGACACCGCGCTGACCGCGGCGGCGTGTGTGGCGTCGATCGGCAGGTGGGTCATGCCCATCGAGGGGAGCTGGTCTTCGAACCCGTCCACCACGTCCAGCTTGCCCCGTGACTTCTTGAGGGCGATCTCCCAGATGGACACCGCCGAGCAGTACCTGCTCGACGACGAACTGAGGAGCGCCCTCGATCGTGGCCCCACCCCGGGGGATCCCGACATCCACCACAGGACCAGATGGGTGTCGAGGAGAACGGTCACAGGTGATCCTTGAACAGCTCGAGGATCTCGGGATCCTCGCCCATGAAGTCTGCGTCGTCATAGACGATCCGGCCCTTGAGCGCGCCCCACACGATGTCGTGACGACGGTGGGGGACCAGATCCGCGACGGGGCGACCGGCGCGCGCGATGGTGATGGTCTCGCCCGCCTCGATGCGTTCCAGCAGCTTGGACAGGTGGGTCTTGGCCTCATGGATGTTGACGGTCACCATGCCGCCCAGCCTACGGACTAAGTCGGACTAAGTCCATGCCGCGGGAGGGGTGTCCGGCGGAGACGACCCCGCGTGAAGCCGGTCACTGCGGACCGGCGGTGGCGCGGACCTCGTCGTCGTAGGGACTATCCTCGACCCGTGACCAGAGACCCCGCCCCCGCCACCGACACCCAGGTCAGTCCGCTTCTCGTCACGGCGCGCGAGCTCATCGCCGACGTCGCCACCCTCCCGCCCCCCGTCATCCTGGACGTGCGCTGGCAATTGGGCGACCCGAACGGCCGCGAGCACTACTACTCCGGCCACATCCCGGGCGCGCAGTACGTCGACCTCACCTCCGACCTCGCCGGGCAGCGCAACGTCCGCGAGGGTCGCCACCCGCTGCCCACGCCCGAGGACTTCGAGGCGGCGCTGCGCCGCGTCGGGATCAACAACGACGACCGCGTGGTGATCTACGACGACTGCGGCAGCACCTCCGCCGCGCGCGCCTGGTGGCTGATGCGCTGGGCGGGCAAGCAGGACGTGTACCTGCTCGACGGGGGGCTCAAGGCGTGGATCGCCGAGGGCGAGGACCTGGCGGTGGGGCCGGGCAACCCGGTGGAGCGCGGCGATTTCACCTTTGAGCTCGACCACATGCGCACGGCCGACATCGACCAGACGGCGGCGACTCCCGACGAGGGCGTGCTGGTCGACGTCCGCGCGGCCGAGCGCTACGCGGGCCACACCGAGCCGATGGACTCGCGGGCCGGCCACATCCCCGGCGCCATCAACCTGCCCACGACGTCCTTCCTCGACGAGCGCGGCCGGTTCCTGCCCGCCGAGCGCATCCGCGCGATGTTCGCCGACATCGGCGTGACCAGCGGCCAGGACACGGTGGTGTACTGCGGTTCCGGGATCCACGCCTGCCACGCGCTCGCGGCCATGGAGGTCGCCGGGCTCGAGGCGGGGCGGCTGTTCCCGGGGTCGTGGTCGCAGTGGTCGGCGGACCGCCGGCGGCCCATCGCGATCGGCGAGGCCCCCCGCTAGATCCGGCCGGGTCACCACTGGGCCGCGCCGCCTGGCGGTCAACCCCACCGCCGCTGACTACCCTCTGTGGACATGGTCGTGTTCTGGTTCCTCCTCGCTCTGGTGCTGCTCGTGGCGGCGCTCGTCCTCCTCCGCCTGGACGCGAGGCAGCGCGGCGGGTCCGGGCGCGCGACGCCGCCGGCGGCCGGTGCGGGCCCGGCGGGGGAGAAGGACGCGACGGGCGACGACGACGAGGCCCCGCCCGCCGCCACCCCGGCGGACGGGGTGGACGACGCCCCGGCCCCGCACGACGAGGAGCCCGGGGCCCCGCGGCTGGCGCCGTTCCAGCGGCCGGCGGTCCCCGGCGGTGAGCAGGAGCGTCCGGCGGAACCGGCGAGTGCCGCCGCCCAACCGGCCGCCGCCCCCGAGCCCGCCAAAGCCGAACCGGCGAAGGTCGAACCCGCCGCTCCGGCCGCGCCCGCTGCGTCGAGCGACGCCCCCACGAAGACCGCCCTCGAAGAGAAGAAAGAGGCCCAGCGCCTGCTCGATCGCGGCAAATCGAAGGACGCGATCGCCGCCGGAGAGCGCTCGGTCGCTCTCGACCCGGCCGACGGCGAGGCGTGGCTCCTGCTCGGCGCGGCCTACCAAGAGCAAGGCAAAAT